>SEBM01000258.1 GCA_004296145.1 Flavobacterium sp. | reverse complement strand
CATTACAACTCTATTCTTCTGGGGTTGTTTTTTCTTTACGAAAGAAAGAGTAAAACCGATTACAGACGAAAAAAATGATTTAAAAGAAGACTTAAAAGATTTACTGAAAAACAAACCGTGGTGGATTTTGCTTGGAGCGGGAATTGGCGCTTTGGTTTTTAATTCCATTCGTGACGGTGCTGCCGTTTATTACTTCAAATATTATGTGAGCAGCAATGTTAATTTCGATTTTTCTTTGTTTGG
Source organism: Flavobacterium sp. (assembly GCA_004296145.1). Classification (GTDB taxonomy): domain Bacteria; phylum Bacteroidota; class Bacteroidia; order Flavobacteriales; family Flavobacteriaceae; genus Flavobacterium. Next base: position 5,884 of record SEBM01000258.1, on the reverse strand, counting down.
AACAGATTTCCACATGGCTCCCACTTCTATTTATCTGGTTTTGGGTCAGGCAGCTAATATCATCGGAGTTATTATGGCTACTCCAATCGCAAACAGGATTGGTAAAAAGAAAACCTTTTTTGGTGCCATGGCAATCGCAGCATTATTGAGTTTAATTTTCTATTTCTTCGGAAAACAGGATATTTTCCTAATCATGAGTTTTCAAGTTTTAATCAGTATTTGTGCAGGCTGCATTTTCCCGTTGATTTGGTCCATGTATGCCGACAGCGCCGATTATTCTGAATGGAAACAAGGCCGCAGAGCAACCGGATTGGTTTTTTCAGCATCATCAATGTCGCAAAAATTTGGATGGACAATTGGCGGTGCCGGAGCGGGCTGGCTTTTAGGTTATTTTGGTTTTCAGGCCAATGTAGAACAAACGGCTTTTACACAAAACGGAATCCAGTTAATGTTAAGCATACTTCCTGCCATCGCAGCAATTATATCAGTCGCCTTTATTTTATTTTATCCTTTATCTGAAGAAAAACTACAAACAATTGAACAGGATTTAAACCAAAAAAGAGACCAGACCAATTAAAATATTACAGATACAGAAATCTATTTTTATGACAACAATAGCCACTTCAACTACATTTCAGGATAGAAAAGTAGCGTTAGAAAAAGAACATACATCACTGATAGAGAAAAAAAATACTCCTCAGGAAAGTGCCGGAAACGGAATATATGACCGCTATAAAAACCCGGTAGTTACAGCGGCTCACGTGCCTTTGAACTGGCGTTTTGACCTCAACGAAAAAACAAATCCGTTCCTGCAGGAAAGAATCGGAATGAATGCCGCTTTTAACGCCGGCGCAATGAAATGGAACGGAAAATATCTTCTTGCCGTGCGCGTAGAAGGAATTGACAGAAAATCTTTTTTCGCTATAGCGGAAAGTCCAAATGGAGTGGATAATTTCAGGTTTTGGGAAAAACCATGCGTGATTCCGCAAACCGAAGAACCGGACACAAATGTGTATGACATGCGTCTGATCAATCATGAAGACGGTTGGGTTTATGGTATTTTTTGCACCGAAAGAAAAGATCCGAAAGCTCCAAAAGGCGATACAAGTTCGGCTGTTGCCAATGCCGGAATTGTGCGTTCAAAAGATTTAGTGAATTGGGAAAGACTTCCTGATTTGATTTCGAATACCGGACAACAGCGAAATGTTGTTTTGCATCCGGAATTTATAAACGGAAAATATGCTTTATACACACGTCCGCAAGACGGTTTTATCGATGTTGGTTCCGGAGGCGGAATCGGTTTGGGTTATGTCGATGACATGACAAATCCGGTTGTAAAAGACGAAAAAATCATTTTCGGAAAACAATATCATACGATTTATGAACTGAAAAATGGTCTTGGTCCTGCTCCTATTAAAACAGAAAAAGGCTGGCTGCATCTGGCGCACGGCGTTCGTAACACAGCGGCAGGACTTCGTTATACACTTTATATGTTTATGACTGATTTGAATGATATTAGCAAAGTTACTCACGTTCCGGCGGGACATTTTATGGGACCTGAAGGTATTGAAAGAGTTGGCGATGTATCGAATGTACTGTTTTCAAACGGATGGATTGAAGATGCTGACGGAACGGTTTATGTCTATTATGCATCATCTGATACGCGCATGCATGTTGCAGTTTCTTCTGTAGCAAAACTTGTTGATTATGTAATAAATGCACCTTCTGACACTTTTGTTTCTGCTGGTTCTGTAAACAATATAATCAATCAGATTGATAAAAATAACGCAATATAATTTATCGTGTCAAAAGAACTAAAGCAACTCAAAAGCGAATTATCCGCAGAACTTGACAGCATTTTAAAGTATTGGTCAGAAAACACTATTGACGCCAAAAACGATGGTTTTTATGGTCAGATTGATGGTAACGAAAATATAGTTGAAAATGCTGAAAAAGGTTCTGTATTGAATGCCAGAATTCTTTGGACATTTTCTTCGGCTTTTCAAATTACTAAAAATGAAGAACATAAAAGAATCGCAAAAAGAGCTTTTGACTATTTGTCCAATTATTTTTATGACATAGAATTTGGAGGTTTATTTTGGAGTATCAATGTGGATAAAACGCCAAAAGATACTAAAAACCAGATTTATGCTTTAGCTTTTGCGATTTACGGATTATCAGAATATTATGTTATTTCTAAGGATGAAAAAGCTTTAGAAATAGCCATTAATTTATATTTAAAAATTCAGGAAAACAGTTACGATCCTGAAAACAAAGGTTATCTGGAAGCTTTTACGAGAGAATGGCAACCTATCGAAGATTTACGTCTGAGTGATAAAGATGCCAACGAAAAAAAGACAATGAATACGCATTTGCATATTGTAGAAGCGTATGCCAATTTGTTTAAAGTCTGGAAAGACAAAAAGCTTCAAAGTGATATTATTGAACTTTTAGAAACTATCGAAAAACATTTCATCAATACAAAAACAGGTCATTTGCGTTTGTTTTTTGATGAAAACTGGATTGAAAAACCAGACGTTATTTCATACGGTCATGATATTGAAGCAGCCTGGCTTTTATTGCAATGTGCCGAGATTTCAAAAAATGAAACCTTAATTTCTAATTATAAAAAACATGCCATACAAATGGCAGAAGTTACCAAACAAGGACTTGATTTTGACGGCGGTTTGTGGTACGAATTTGATCCTGAAAAAGATAAATTAATTGCAGAAAAACATTGGTGGGTACAGGCCGAAGCTTTAATTGGTTTTTACAATGCGTACCAGCTTACTGGTGATGAAAAGTATTTAGACATTGTTTTCAGAAACTGGGATTTTATAAAAAAATACATTCTGGATACTAAAAATGGGGAATGGTTTTGGGGAATTCACAAAGATTATTCTTTGATAGAAAAAGACAAAGCCGGTTTCTGGAAATGCCCTTATCACAACAGCCGTGCCTGTTTAGAACTTATTCACAGAATTAAAATCTAAAAGATGAAAAACACTTTTCTTAAAATAGCATTTCTAACTTTATCCGTTTTTGCGTTTACCAATTGTTCATCAGATAATGAAACTGAAAAAACAGATCCTGTAGTCGATCCGCCTGTTGTTGTACCTACAGATCCGTTAACGACTGAAAATGCAGCTACTTATATGGTCGATGCAAATGCTACAAAAGAAACAGTAGCTTTATTTTACAATCTAAAAAAACTGGCCAAAACGAAATTTGCAATTGGTCAGCAGGATGCTTTTAATAGTTTTTACCAAGATGCAGGCGGTGATTCTGATATTAAGAAAAATACAGGTTTTGATCCTGCATTGTTAGGTTCAGATTTTATGTTTATTACAGATAAAAGCAATAATAATGAGGCTGGTAACTGGTTTTACCAACAAGAAATAAAAATTACAAATGATGTGAAAACTGCTTACGCCAAAGGCATAATAAATACTTTTTGCTGGCATTTGAGAGAACCGAATAATGAAGATTCTTTTTATGCTGCCGACATGACGTCGGAACAAAAAACCACTGCTTTTAAAAGTATTTTGCCTGGCGGAGCAAATCACGAATGGTACAAGAAAAAACTTGACAAAGTTGCCAGTGTAGTTTTGAATTTAAAAGGTACAAATGGCGAATTGATTCCGATTATCTTCAGACCTTTTCACGAATTTGACGGAAGCTGGTTTTGGTGGGGAGCAAATTATTGCACACCCGAAGAATATAAAACGGCATATCAGTTTACCGTTGACTATCTTAAAAACACAAAAGGCGTTCACAATATTTTATATGCCTTTTCTCCTGACAATTCTTATACGACAGAAAAGAATTATCTAAGCCAATATCCGGGCGATAAATATGTCGATATTGTAGGAATGGATAATTATGGAGATTTTGACAACAAAGGTCAAAACGGAGCAAATACAGCCAACTCAAAACTAAAAATAATTTCTGATTACGCTAAAGCGAAAGTAAAAATCGCCGCTCTAACCGAAACTGGTTTTCGCGTTACAAGTTCAATTTCGCCGGTTAACAATTGGTTTTCGACATATTTATACAGCGCTCTGACTTCTAATAGTATCGAAGTGAGTTATGTGATGTTTTGGAATAATAATGCCGATGGATATTATGTTCCGAATGGCTCGGTTTCGAATGCGAGTGATTTTAAAACATTTAGCTCTAAAGCAAAATCGGCTTTGGTGAATGGACTGCCGAAGATGTATGAAATGCCTAAATAAGTTTTTTGTTTCAGGTTTAAAGTTTAAAGTTTCAGGTTAGTTTGTCATTTCGACGAAGGAGAAATCGCACTCGTATATCGACAAAGATTAAAGATTTTGTTTACGGAGTTTCTAGTGTGATTTCTCCTTCGTCGAAATGACACAAACAGAACGTTGAAAACAAAAACGTCTAATAAAACGTAAAGCCCTAGCCCCGATAGTAGTGGAAATCCTTTTGTGTCTCGTTTTTTAACGAGACACAAAAGATTGAAACGGATAGCGGGAAATAGCTCCTTAAAAAATAAATTATGAAAAACAGATTTCTAAAAACACTTTCTTTGACCTTGATTCTTTCTACAATCGCTTGTCAGGCGCAGGAGAGAATTACGGTAAAAGGAACTCAATTTTATAAAGGCAATAAACCTTATTCGTATATCGGAACCAATTATTGGTACGGAAGTTTATTGGCTTCTAAAAAAATCAGCGACCGAAAAAGACTGCTTCGGGAACTGGATTTAATGCAGAAAAACGGCATTGATAATCTTCGAATTTTGGTTGGCGCGGATGGTGGAAAATACGATTTCACTGTTCGCCCGGCTTTACAATATGAGCAGGGAAAATACGATGAAGATTTGCTTGACGGATTGGATTTCCTGATCAACGAAATGAGCAAACGCAAAATGTATGCGGTTTTGTATTTAACAAATAACTGGGAATGGTCGGGCGGAATGTCGCAATATTTAGAATGGAATGGAAAAGGCCCGATTCCGGTTCCGGCAATTCCGCCAAATACTTGGCCGCAATTTATATCGTATACCGAGCAATTTCATAGCTGTGAGCCTTGTATGGAAGGTTTGAACAATCATGTAAAGTTTATTTTAGGACGAACAAACAACTATTCTAAAAAGAAATATACTGAAGATAATACGATTATGGCGTGGCAGGTTGGAAATGAACCGAGAACTTTTACGCCGGAAAATGAAGAAAAATTCACCAAATGGCTGAATACTATTGTTGATTTGATTGATAGTTTAGACAAAAATCATTTGGTTTCTACAGGTTCTGAAGGTTTAAACAGCTCAAATGATGATATTAATATTTTTGAAAGAACGCACAAAAATCCAAATATTGATTATCTGACAATGCATATCTGGCCCAAAAACTGGAATTGGTTTAAAGCAGATAATGCTGCAAATACGCTTCCGTCAACTTTAGAAAAAGCCGGAATTTATATTGACAAACATGTAAAAGTAGCCGACGATTTAAAACGCCCGATTATTATTGAAGAATTTGGTCTTCCGAGAGAAAATGAAAGTTTAGTAAGCACTTCATCTGTCGCCAATCGGGATATTTTTTACAATTATATTTTTAATCGTGTTGCCGAAAGTGTGGCAAAAAAAGGTTCATTGCAGGCAGCTAATTTCTGGGGATTTGGAGGCGAAGGAAAAGCTGTTACCGCTGACGGAAAATGGAATCCCGGCGATCCGTTAACTACAGATCCTCCGCAGGAACCGCAAGGGTTAAATTCGGTTTTTTCTTCGGATAAATCAGCATTGAACAAATCTTTTGTAGCCGAAATATAACCGATCGGCGCATCAAACCAAACGTATAAAACTTTGCCATCCGCACCGGCAACCGGCACTTTTACGCCCCATTCCAGATCGCGCGTC
>SEBM01000890.1 GCA_004296145.1 Flavobacterium sp. | reverse complement strand
TTTGATAACTCATTGACTTTGTTTAAGAGATTTAATTTTACGCCGTATTTTTTTGCCCATTCAACTTTGTCACTTGATTTTTTATATTCGCTGAAAATATTAAGAAAAGTCAAATGATCACTCTTTTTGTTATACAATTTTTCTAATAAATTAACACTTTTTTTATTTTTAAAACCAGATACACACAGTGTATCCGATTTATAAAATAAATTAGAAAAGAAAGGGCTTAAGCGGTGGCTTGCATCGTTAATTGTATTCAGTATAATTTTTGGTATTTCCATTTTGCTTTTTAGGATAGTCATCCCACAGTTGATTACTCAACTAAACAGCTTATTACAAGATTTGCCCGTATATTATAAAGCAGTAACTGATTACATAGACAAACTAATCAATAATTTCCCCCAGCTACAAAAACAAATTGATCAAAGTGAAATTTCAATCTCTTCTGCTATACCATCAATTGGCAATGTTGTAAAGGGCATAGGAAACTTTTCTATTTCATTATTTAGTAACTTATTTATTTTTATCGTATTCATATGTATGATAGTTTTTTTCGTTGGTAACCCTAAGCCTTTGATAGAACTTTATCTTACATTATTTCCTGTAGAAAAACGAGATAAAGCAGCAAATGCTATTGTAAATACTTCGATTATGCTGGTAGGCTGGATGAAATCAAATGTGATTGCAGGAACGATTGAGGCGGTGGTAGTTTATTGTTTTTTAACCTGGATGGAAGTTCCCGGAGCCCTGGTGTGGGCAGCACTTGCTTTTTTCTCAGAATTGATACCAAAATTAGGATTCTATATTATGGCTATTCCGCCTACATTAGTCGCATTATCAGTTAGTGGAATGACAGCGCTATGGTGCCTGATATTCTTTTTAATACTCAATGAACTGATCTCAGATTTTTTAATGCCCAAACTACGTTCTTCCACAATGAACATCCATCCTATGTCAAGTCTATTTATGCTACTAGCCGGAGCGGCAGCATTCGGTTTAATTGGTGCATTGTTGGCCACACCTTTATCTGCTATAATAAAAGCTTATTATGAGGAATTTTACCTAAAACAATTTCCAGAAGATCCTGAACTGGAAAATCGAACCCAGAAAATCATTGAAGCTTAATTTTTAATAGAATAGCATCGATTTTTGATTATGAGAAGGATTCAGGAAATTAAAATAAGAGAGCACCACCCGATTCAGATTGATCTGGGCAGCTTGATTTTATTCTTCTTTATATTGCATTAAAAATAGAGATTCAGTTGAAGA
>SEBM01000257.1 GCA_004296145.1 Flavobacterium sp. | reverse complement strand
ATAGTAAAGAATATAATATTGATTGCCTGAATCCCGGAAAATTGCTTTTTAATTTATATGATATAACTAAAGATCAACGCTATTTAAGAATCATTGGTCAATTAAGAAATCAATTAGAAACACAGCCAAGGACATCAAGCGGCGGATTTTGGCACAAACAGATTTATCCCGATCAAATGTGGATTGACGGTTTGTATATGGCTGAGCCTTTTTATACGCAGTTTGCAATGAAGTATGAAAAAGGAAAAAGCCTGGATGATATTGCCAAACAATTTGAACTCATTCAGAATCATATTGTAGATAAAAATACGGGTTTGGTTTATCAGGCTTGGGATGAAAGCAAAGAAATTGCGTGGGCAAACAAACAAACCGGAACATCGCCAACTATTTGGGGACGCGGAATTGGCTGGTACATGATTGCTTTGGTAGAAACTTTGGATTATTTTCCGAAATCGCATCCAAAATATAAAGTTTTGGTGTCGTATCTGAATCAGATTGCAAAAAGCGTAAATGAGTATAAAAGCCCTGAAGGTTTGTGGTATCAGGTGGCAGATAAGCCTGATTTGTACGCCAATTATGTAGAACCATCAGCATCAGGCATGATTATTTATGCTTTTGTAAAAGGGGCAAACAAAGGATATCTAAATTCATCTTATAAGAGAATAGCTCAAAAATCATTTGAGAGTTTTATAAAACAATTTATAAAAGTGGATAAAAAAGGAGAAATTAATGTCCTAAATGTTTCATCAAATATTGGTTTGGGAGGAAAACCTTTTCGCGAAGGAACAAACGATTATTATATCGCTGCAAAAACAAAAGATAACGGCGCCATAGGTTTTGGTGCATTTTTATTAGCCGCAATTGAATTAAAAGAATAGTAGAATTTAAAATATTTTAAAATGAAAAATAACAGGAAGAAAAGCTTAATGTCGGTTTTATTGATTTGCGCAATGGCTTTTACAAGTTGTAAAGTGACTTCTCAGGAACCAGCTGCCAAGAAAGATATAGTAATTGCTAAAAACTTAAAATGGTCTGATAAAATGGCTTTGACCTTGATGAAACGCCATCCTGAAAGTTATATGCTCGACGATTCTAAAAAGCCAAAATGGGATTATGTCCACGCTCTCGTTTTACATTCAATCGAAGAATTGTATAAAAAAAATCCGGATCCGAGATATAAGGCTTATGTAAGATCGTATGTTGATGAATTGGTTCAGGCAGACGGAAGTATAAAAACATATGAATTTGATAAATACAATATTGACTTAGTCGTTCCGGGCCGTCTGTTATTTGATATTTATGCAACATCAAAAGAAGAGAAATATTTAACGGCATTACAGCAAATTCGCAAACAATTAACAGAACAACCAAGAACGGCAAGCGGTGGATTTTGGCACAAACAGATTTACCCAAACCAAATGTGGTTAGACGGTTTGTATATGGGAGAACCATTTTATGCACAATACACCGTTACTTTTGAAAATGGAAAAAGCCTTGATGATATTGCGAAACAATTTGAATTGATTCAGCTTCATGCAACAGATCCAAAAACAGGATTATTGTATCACGGTTGGGACGAAAGCAAAGAAATGCCATGGGCAAATAAAGAAACAGGAAATTCACCAAATTTCTGGTCAAGAGCTTTAGGCTGGTATGTAATGGCTTTGGTTGATGTTTTGGATTATTTCCCAAAAGACCATCCAAAACAAAAAGAACTGGTTCAGTATTTAAACAGTGCTTCTGCAGCTTTGGCAAAATATCAGGATAAATCGGGTTTATGGTATCAGGTTACAGACAAAGGAGGCGAAAAAGAAAATTACTTAGAAGCTTCAGGATCATCTATGTTTGCTTATGCTTTTGCAAAAGGTGCGAACAAAGGATATTTACCTTCAAACTATAAAAAAATAGCCAATAAAGCTTTTGACGGATTAACAAAAGTTCTGATCAAAAAAGTAGATGAAGATGGCGGAATCACATTGACAAACTGTTGTCAGGTTGCTGGTTTGGGTGGAAATCCATATCGTGACGGTTCTTATGATTATTATGTAAACGAAAGAAAAAAAGACAACGATCCTAAAGCAACAGGGCCTTTTATTTTGGCAGCTTTGGAGTTGAACAGATAGTTTTTTTTTGAGTTATGAGTTATAAGTTATAAGTTATGAGTTGTGAGTGAACAGCAACTTTTATCATTTCGACATAAGGAGACTCGAGCGATAGCGAATAGGCGAAGCAAATCGCACTAGAGACTCCATTCCTAATTGTAACCATCTTTGCGATCAACTAGTATGATTTCTACTTTCGTCTAAATAACATAAATTAAAAATAAAAATATTCAGCAGGAAACCCGACAGGTTTTTAAAACCTGTCGGGTTTAACTAAAAAGTAAAAAATGAAAAACATAAAAATCATCTTTTTTCTCCTTTCTGTTTTTTCAGTCCAGAAGAATTTTTCTCAGGCCTGGATTCCTGATAATGGAGACGGAACATACACCAATCCGATTATTCATGCGGATTATTCGGATCCTGATGCTGTTCGGGTTGGAGATGATTTTTATATGACAGCTTCTTCATTTAACTGTATTCCGGGATTACCAATTTTGCATTCTAAAGATTTGGTAAACTGGAAAATTATCGGATACGCGCTTGCCAAACAGCCGCCATTTGAAACATATAATAAAGTACAACACGGAAACGGAGTCTGGGCACCAAGTATTACTTTTCATAACAATGAATTTTATATTTATTATCCAGATCCCGATTTCGGAATTTATATGATTAAAGCCAAAAAAGCCGAAGGTCCCTGGTCAGAGCCAGTTTTGGTAAAGGCAGGTTTAGGACTTATCGATCCTAGTCCGTTATGGGATGATGATGGAAAGGTTTATCTCGTTAATGCTTTTGCAGGCAGCCGTGCGCAGATAAAAAGTCTGTTGGTTATTTGCACTATGAATGAAGAAGGAACTATAGCGAATAATGATGAGGTAATGATTATTGACGGACACGAAAGTGAAGGCACTATTGAAGGTCCAAAGTTCTATAAACGAAATAATTATTATTATGTTTTTGCTCCGGCTGGAGGAGTTCCTACGGGCTGGCAAACGATTTTGAGATCAAAAAATGTCTGGGGGCCTTATGAAAAGAAGAAAGTTTTAGAGCAAGGATCTACATCTATAAATGGACCACATCAGGGTGCCTGGGTTCAGACACAAACCGGTGAAGACTGGTTTATACATTTTCAGGATAAAGGGGCTTACGGAAGAATTGTTCATCTTCAGCCAATGAAATGGGAAAATGACTGGCCGGTTATGGGACAGGATTTTGATAAAAATGGAATTGGGGAACCGGTTACAACTTTCAAAAAACCAAATGTCGGAAAGAAATATCCAATAGAAGTTCCGGCAGAATCAGATGAGTTTAATTCGCCTAAATTAGGTTTACAATGGCAATGGCAGGCAAACTCCCAGATTAATTGGGGTTTCGCAACAAGTTCAGGATATTTGAATCTGTTTTGTATTAATACTACAAAAGATCCTAAACAAATTTTTGAAGCACCAAATTTGCTCTTGCAAAAGTTTCCTGCCGAAGAATTTACAGCGACAACAAAACTGACATTTAATTCGAGATTAAACGGAGAAACGACCGGGCTTTTGATAATGGGATTAGATTATAGTTATTTGTGTTTTAGTAATACTAATGGCAAATTATATCTCAATCAGAAAACAGGAGTTTTTGGTAAAACAATTTCCGAAACAGAAACAAAACCTGTTTTAATAGAAAACAATACCATTTACTTAAGAGTAAAAGTCAAAAAAGGCGGAATTTGCAGTTTTTTCTACAGTCTGGACGATAAAAAATATCAATCAATTGGTACTGATTTTGTGTCAAAAGAAGGAAAATGGATTGGCGCAAAACTAGGTCTTTTTGCCCTGAGCCAGCAAGTTACAAACGATTCGGGAAATGTTGCAGTTGATTGGTTTAGAATAACTAAATAATTTAAAATGATTCAGTTGAAAAAAAATATAATTCTATTATTGTTATTGGTAAGCGTTGGAATGAATGCTCAGAATACGTATAAAAACTGGCCGGATATTATTCGTAAAAATGATGCAGCCTGGTTTGCTTCGGCGGAAGCCAAAAAAATAGCAGATAATGTTTTGCTTTATCAAAGAGATATTGGCGGCTGGCCAAAAAATATACAAATGCAGCAGGAATTAACTCCTCAACAGCAAAAGGATTTAATTGCACTCAAAAAAACAGCTGTTGAAACGACAACAGATAACGGAGCAACTTGTCAGGAAATGCTGTTTATGTCCAAAATGTATGCTCAGGTCAAAGACGAACGTTACAAAGAATCATTTTTAAAAGGATTAAATTATCTGTTTGAAGCACAATATGATAATGGAGGCTGGCCACAGTTTTATCCGTTAAAAAAAGGATATTATACCCATATTACCTACAATGACGATTCTATGGTAAATATTCTGAATGTGATGAAAGAAATTGGTGAAGAAACTAATTTTTACAGTATTAAACCGTCAAAAGATATTGTAGAAAAAGCTATGAAATCTTTCGATAAAGGAATTGATTGTATTCTAAAAACGCAATACAAACAAAACGGTGTTTTAACGGTATGGTGCGCACAACATGACGAAGTAACTTTGGTTCCGGCAAAAGCAAGGGCATATGAACTTCCTTCGCTTAGCGGAAAAGAATCAGCAAAGATTACGATGTTATTAATGTCTCTTGAAAAACCTTCACAGGAAATTATTACTGCTGTAAAAAGTGCTAAGGATTGGTTTGAAAAAACGAAAATTACCAATCTTGAAGAAAAAAGAGTTTTGAACGATGCCGGAAAAATCATTGACAAAAAAATGATTGTTACCCAAAATGCGGCACCGCTTTGGGCAAGATTTATGGAACTTGACACAAACGAACCTTTCTTTTGCGACCGCGACGGAATCAAAAAGAAATCTTTGGATGAAATTGGTTCTGAACGCAGAAACGGTTATGCGTGGTATACAGATGAACCAAAAGAAGTCCTGAAAAAATATGCAGGCTGGGCTGTAAAAAATGGTGTCAAAGTTTCTGCTGTTGAAACTGCTTCAAAAAAAAAAGATAATTCGTTTACAGTAGCGCAGGATGGTTCTGGAGATTTTACAAAAATTCAGGATGCAGTAAATGCGAGTCCTTCTTTCCCATATGAAAAAGTTACGATCTTTATTAAAAACGGAATCTATACTGAAAAAGTGAGAGTTCCGGAATGGAATACAAATCTGGCTTTTGTTGGAGAAAGTAAAGAAAATACGATTATTGCTTTTGATGATAATTTTTCGAAAATCAATTTGGGTAGAAACAGCACTTTTTATACTTATACTGTTTTAGTGGAAGGTGATGATTTTTCGGCTTCAAATTTAACAATTAAAAATACTTCAGGAGATAAAGGTCAGGCAATTGCTTTATCGATCGTTGCTAATCGCGCTTTGGTTTCTAATTGCATTATTTCTGGAAATCAGGATACGTTGTATTTGTCGGGGAAAGAAGCAAAACAATATTTTAAAGATTGTTATATAGAAGGAACGACTGATTTTATTTTTGGAGGTGCAACGTCTTTATTTGAAAATTGTGTTATTCACAGCATTAAGAATTCGTATATCACTGCCGCTTCAACACCACAGGGAACTGCGTTCGGTTTTGTTTTTAAGAATTGTAAACTTACAGCAGATCCTTCTGCAACAGCAGTTTATTTGGGAAGGCCCTGGCGAATTTATGCCAAAACAGTTTACATCAGCTGTGATATGGGAAAACATATAAGACCTGAAGGTTGGGAAAACTGGTCAAAACCTGAAGCAGAAAAAAATGCTTTTTACGCAGAATACAATAATAAAGGAGAAGGCTTTCAACCAACGAAGAGAGTTTCATGGTCACATCAGCTTTCAAAAAAGGAAGCAGAAAAATATTCAACAGAAAATATTTTAAAAGATTCAATTCCTAATTGGTATTCTAAATAAAGAGAACCGATAGATAATTTTTAATTATTAAAATGAATATTTCAATAATTGTTTTTTATGAAATATTGCTTTCATATTTTTTGATAGCGGTATTTTTATTAAAAAGTAATAATAGTTTACTTATTCGAATAAAAT
>SEBM01000256.1 GCA_004296145.1 Flavobacterium sp. | reverse complement strand
GAAATGAAAATGGCCTATCGTCAAGCCTGGCAATTGGTAGAAGAAATGAACCAACGTGCAGAAAGTCCTTTAGTTGAAAAACTTTTAGGCGGAAAAGGCGGCGGCGGAGCAAAACTGACTTCAGCCGGAGAAAATGCAATTGCTGTTTTCTACGAAATCGAAAACCGAATTAAGGAATTTGCCAAACAGGAAACTCAAAAATTGAAATTTTAAAATCCCAAAATACATCTTTAAAAAAACAATTAACCAAAAACCAATTTTCAAAACCAGCAGTATTCATTTCAAAACATACTGAAAAACCAAACCAATTATGAAACTACAATTAATCACTTTTTTGCTGTTGCCACTCATCGGCGTATGCCAGCAAAATAATTCGACTTTACAAGATTCGACTAAAACAGCCAAAATGTTTACGCTGGGAGAAGTCATTATAAAAACGGGAAAAACTTCTGATACATTAAACCGACTTTCCGCGAAAGCGATGGAAGCTCAAAACAAAATGGAAGTTTCAAAAGCTTTGAATCTTCTTTCGGGTGTAAGTTTAACAGTTTCGGGACCGCGAAACGAATCGATGGTTACCGTTCGTGGTTTTGATTTGCGTCAGGTTCCGGTTTATATGGACGGAATTCCGGTTTATGTTCCGTACGACGGTTATGTTGATCTGGCTCGTTTTACGACTTTTGATTTGGCAGCGATAGATGTTTCCAAAGGATTTTCGTCTGTGCTTTACGGACCAAATTCGCTTGGCGGCGCAATTAATCTTATTTCACGAAAGCCAACAAAATCTTTAGAATACGACGGTTCTTTAGGCGGAATAAATACTGACGGTTATCGCGGAAACATTAATATCGGATCGAAATTCGGTGATTTTTATGTTCAGGGCGGTTATTCTTATTTGCATCGAAATTCAGTTAGAATGTCTTCGGATTTTGTTCCAACAAAAAATGAAGACGGAAGTGAAAGAGACAATTCGTATCGCGCTGATCAGAAAATAAATTTTAAAATTGGCTGGACGCCGTCTGAAAAAAGCGAATATGCCATTGGATATATTAATCAACAAGGCGAAAAAGGAAATCCTGTTTATACAGGAAATGATCCACTGAATTCTTTGTTGACGAAACCGCGTTACTGGCAATGGCCAAATTGGGATAAAGAGAGTTATTATTTTATTTCGAATTCTGGTTTAGACGATAAAAACAGCATCAGAACGCGATTATATTTTGACCGTTTCAACAATACTTTGAATAGTTATGATGATGCAACTTATGCGGCACAAACCAAACCTTATGCTTTTCAAAGCATTTATAACGACTATACTTATGGTGGAAATGTAGAATATAATACATTGTTGATTCCGAAAAATGACTTAAAAATTGCCGTTCATTTTAAAGAAGACGTGCACCGCGAAAATAATCTTGGCGAACCAGTAAGACGTTTTGTTGATAATACAATTACAGTTGGGATTGAAGATGTTTTTAAAGTAACACCAAAATTTACGATTGTTCCAGGACTGAGTTATAATATTAGAAAAAACAAAGAAGCACAAGATTACAACAGCACGACAAAAGTAATTTCAGATTATCCTTCTGCAGATGCGAGCGATGCTTATAATGCACAGATTGGTTTCTTTTATCATGTAACGGAAACGAATAAAATTGGCGCTACAGTTGCTAAAAAAACAAGATTTGCGACAATCAAAGATCGTTACTCTTATAGAATGGGAACTGCGATTCCGAATGTGGATTTAAAACCGGAAACTGCTGTAAATTATGAATTAAATTATGAAGGTAAACTTTTAGAAAAACTGACTTTTCAAACTGCCATTTTCTACAGTTCACTTTCAGACGCTATTTTGAGTGTAAGTAATGTAGAACCTGGAAAATCGCAAATGCAGAATTTTGGAAAAGCAGAATATCGAGGAATTGAAGCGCAATTGAATTATTCGATATTTTCGAACCTGAATCTGAATGTGAATTATACGTATCTGGAAAGAAAAAATATCACAAACCCAACGATCCATTTTACAGATGTTCCGAATACAAAAGCTATGGGAACTTTGGAATATGAGCCAATTAAAATTTTAAAATTAATTGCCAACGCAGAATTTAATTCACCAAGATTCAGCACCAGTTACGGCGCGTGCGTTCCGGATTATACATTATTAAATCTTTACGGATCGGGTAAAATCTTGAAAAACTTTAGTCTGGATGCGGGAATTAATAATATCTTCGATAGAAATTACAGTATTACAGAAGGTTACCCTGAAGAAGGCAGAAACTTTTTTGTAACGCTTCGATTTTTTAATTAATTGAAATTCATTTAAAATATAAATACCATGAAACTACAAAATTACATCCTGGTTCTTTTTCTTGCTTTAGGCCTGAGCAATTGTAATCAAAGTAAAAAGGAAGAAACTGTTTCTGCTGAAAAAACTTCTCTAACAAAAGAAAAAGACAGTCACCCAATATTAACTGCTGCGGACAGTTTAAAATTAGTAATGCACGAAATTGAAGTAAAAGGAGATGTTGAAACACCGCTTCGCATTACGGTTGATTCTTTAAAGAAAATGAAAGTGGTTACAATTGATAATTTTAAAGTGGT
This sequence comes from Flavobacterium sp., assembly GCA_004296145.1. Classification (GTDB taxonomy): domain Bacteria; phylum Bacteroidota; class Bacteroidia; order Flavobacteriales; family Flavobacteriaceae; genus Flavobacterium. The sequence continues at coordinate 3,539 of SEBM01000256.1, read as the reverse complement.
CTGCCAAAGCGGTGAGGTAAAAAAAGACGATAAAATCTGTAAAGGTGTTTTGTTAAAAGACATTTTAGAAAAAGCTAAAATCAAACAAAGCGGACACAAAGACCGTAATTTTTACATTGTAGCAAGAGCTTCAGACGATTATAAAGCAACTTTTTCTTGGGCAGAAATTTTCAATAATCCGACGGGAGAAAATGTTTATGTTCTTTTTGAAGAAAACGGAAAACCGGTAAAAGACGGCGAAATGATTATGATTTCTAAAACGGATATTAAAACCGGGCCCCGACATGTTAAATGGTTGAAAAGTATTGAGGTTTATAGGGTTGAGTAAAGATTCTAAGCTTCTAAGGGGCTGAGTTTTTTAACCGCAAGGCACGCAAAGTTTTACGCAAGGTTTGCAAAGTTTTATTGATAAAGCTTTGCGAACTTTGCGTTTTTATAAACCGCATTTTAAAAAAAACTTTGCGCTCTTTGCGGTTAAATCTTTTAGCAGTCTTTCTATTTTCAATATGTAATCGTACATTTATAGTATAAAAGTTCGTTAATAACTTTAAATAAAGAAATTCTTTATTTATTTTTACCACATAATTTAAGCAGACTATGAGTTCTAACTTTGATAAATTTCAAAAGCGCAGGTTAATTTCCTCTTATTTTTCGGTTGTATTAAGTGTATTTCTGGTATTATTCCTTTTGGGAGTACTGGGATTATTCATTATTAATTCTAAAAAATTAGCAGATGACTTTAAAGAAAAAATCGCGATGACGGTTTTCTTTAAAAACGAAGCTAATGATAGTGTTATAAACGCATTTAATACCGAATTGAAAAGAGCGCCTTTTGCAAGATCATTTGTTTATGTAACAAAAGAAAGAGCTGCTAAAGAACACACTGATATTATTGGTGAAGATTTCCTAACCTTTTTAGGAGAAAATCCATTATTGAATTCATATGACATTCACTTAAAAGCAGATTATGTTGAGAGAGACAGTATTGCTAAAATCGAAAGTCGTTTGCGTCAAAATACTATGATTTCAGATATTGTTTATGACAAGCAATTGGTAAATCTGGTAAATGACAATATTAGAAAAGTAAGTATGTGGATTTTGATCATCAGCGGATTCTTAACGGTAATTGCTGTTTTATTGATCAATAGTTCGCTTCGATTATCTATACATTCTAATCGTTTTATCATCAAAACGATGCAAATGGTTGGTGCAACAAAATCATTTATTCGTAAACCTTTTGTAACACGAAGTGTAAAACTTGGAATGCTGGGCGCCGGTTTGGCTATTATTGCTTTGATCGGGGTTTTATTTTATGTTGAAACCAATTTCCCGGGATTAGGAATTTTAGAAGATAAAGCTTTAATCGGATTGGTTTTACTGGCCGTTTTCGGATTAGGAGTTTTAATTACCTGGGTAAGTACACACTTTGCAACACAACGTTTCCTAAACTTAAGAACAGACGATCTATATTAGATTTTAGATTTCTGACTTTAGATTTTAGATTTAAATAAAAATGCCTTCGGCTTAGCCAGATCACAAAAAAATAAAAATGAAAAACAATATTAAAGAAGAACCACAGCATAAACAGGAATTCCTTTTTGACACGATCAATTACAAAATCCTTTTAATCGGAATTGCGGTTATTGCATTAGGGTTTATTTTAATGTCTGGTGGAGGAAGTGATAATCCGAATGTTTTTAATGAAGATATTTTCAGTTTCAGACGTATACGTTTGGCACCAACTACAGTTTTAATTGGTTTTGGAATCACGATTTATTCGATCTTCAAAAAATCAAAATAATAGTACTTTAAGATTTTTGATTATAAATATCCCTTTGACTTCGTTCAGGGTGAAAATCTAAAATCTGAAATCTAAAATCTAAAATTTTCAATGAACACATTACAAGCTATTATCCTTGCCATTATTGAAGGAATCACAGAATTTCTGCCTGTTTCTTCGACTGGACACATGATTATTGCCTCTTCTTTTTTCGGAATTGCACATGACGATTTCACCAAACTTTTCACGATTGTTATTCAGCTTGGTGCGATACTTTCTGTTGTAGTTTTATATTTCAAACGTTTCTTTCAGACGCTTGATTTTTATTTTAAACTTTTGGTCGCTTTTATTCCAGCGGTAGTTTTAGGACTATTGCTGAGTGATTTTATAGACGGTTTATTAGAAAATCCGGTTACAGTTGCTGTTTCTCTTTTAATCGGAGGAATTATTCTACTGAAAGTTGACGAATGGTTCAACAACCCAAACACAGCCGAAACTTCTCAGGAAATCACTTATTTGCAAGCTTTAAAAATCGGATTATTTCAGTGCATTGCGATGATTCCGGGAGTTTCAAGAAGTGGTGCGAGTATTGTCGGCGGAATGTCTCAGAAATTATCCAGAACAACAGCTGCTGAATTTTCATTCTTTCTGGCAGTTCCGACAATGTTGGGCGCAACCGTAAAAAAATGTTACGATTATTATAAAGATGGTTATGTATTATCACACGACCAGACTACAATGCTTATTATCGGAAATATTGTTGCTTTTGTAGTAGCGCTTTTAGCAATTAAAACTTTTATCGGATTTTTGACTAAAAACGGTTTCAAAGTTTTTGGTTATTACCGAATTATCGCCGGAATCATTTTATTGCTGATTCACTTTTTCATTCACCCGCTTACCATTATATAATGACTCCTGAAGAATATTTAGATGGACAGGTTTTATTGATAGACAAACCTTTAAAATGGAGTTCGTTTCAAGCAGTCAATAAATTAAAATACCTTTTAATTAATAAAGTCGGGCTTCCAAAAAAGTTCAAAATTGGTCACGCAGGAACTCTGGATCCTTTAGCGACTGGATTATTATTGATTTGTACAGGAAAATTCACCAAAAGAATTTCAGAATTACAAGGTCAGGCCAAAGAATATACCGGAACTTTTTATATCGGAGCCACTACTCCATCTTATGATTTAGAGACAGAAATCGATCAGACTTTTCCAACAGATCATATTGACGAGGCTTTGATTTATGAAACGGTAAAACAGTTTTTAGGTGAAATCGACCAGAAACCACCGATTTTTTCGGCTATTAAAAAAGATGGTGTTCGTTTGTATGAACATGCACGTGCTGGAGAAACTGTAGAAATTGCAAGTAGAAAAACGACTATTCACGAATTTGAAATCACAAGAATTGCATTACCCGAAGTAGACTTTAGAGTAGTTTGTTCTAAAGGAACTTATATTCGTTCGCTGGCTTTTGATTTTGGAAAAGCAATGAATTCAGGATCTCACCTGACTGTTTTGCGAAGAACCAAGATTGGTGATTATGATGTGAAGAATGCAATTGATATTACTTTGTTTGAAGAAAGCCTTCAGGCCTAAAATAAATTAAGCACATTACAAAAAACTCTAGTAATGTGCCAACTCCTTAATTTGTACTACCTGATTCTTTCAGATTAATAGTGTGGGATATTTTTTCCCCCAAACAAAAAAACCGAAAAATAATCATAAAACCTTTCGAATAACTTTTTCATAATAGT
>SEBM01000255.1 GCA_004296145.1 Flavobacterium sp. | reverse complement strand
ATATTCAAAAATTAAAGTGAGATATGAAATGGCAAATGCCAATTTATATCTCACTTTATATTTTTAATCTTCTAAATTTGGAATTTGGAATTTTAAAAAATTGTAATTTTCCTAGTTTATTGTCCAGTGTAAATTATCTTTCCGCTTTTCTTCAAAACATAACCTTTCCACGGAATTAATTGCAAATCATCCTTAACCCAGGAATCGCCTTCCGATTTTCTTTCTAAAATGATTGATTCTTTTTGAGTGTCGAGAAATAATTCAGCTTTATCGCCTTCAAAAATCACATAAGAAACAGAGGTATATATTTTTCCGTCTTCCGCATGTGCTAATTTTGTTCCGGTTTCAAATAGTCTTACACATTCTTTTTTAAGAATTGACCAGGTATAACCTGCTGAAGCTTTACAGCCATGTTCATCTGAATCTCCGCCAACAACTGTTGGCTTTACTTTTTCTTTTGTCGTTTGTTTTTCCTGTGAAACTTTTTTTGCACAGGAAAAAGAAAGCCCGATTAAAATCGAAAATAAAATTGCCTTTTTCATAGTCCTATTTAATTTTAAATTGCAAAAAAAAATAGGATTATAAAATCCTATTTTTGATATAACAATGATTGATTTACTTCAAAAGTAATACTTTCGTCATCATTAACAAAGTATTTTAACAAGACTTCTCCCCATAATTCACCATTACTATAATCTGCAATTATCCATCTGTGGTTTAGAATTTTTACTTTATTAATGATAAATTTTTTGTCTTCAATTTTATCCTGTCCGGTATAAGGATTCCCATTTGGATTAGAATTAAAGTCCAGTAATTTTTCAGTTACAACCGGAATCAGTTTTTCGTATTGAATAATTTTTCCTCCTGTTGCACTGTTGTCAAAGTAATTTTGTGCATTTTCATTGTGTTGCAAAGAAAAATAATCTGATTCTGCCAATTGTGTTGAAACCAAATTGATACTGTCTCTTAATTTTTTTGTTGTTTTCTCGTATCTTTCCTCTCCAAATTTTACTTCACGGCTATAAAACATATAGGTAAAAACATTCATTAATATCGCCAGGATAAAAAGGTAAAGCATTAAGGATTTTTTCATTTTATGGTATAATTAAATTGTAATTTCTAAGTTGTCATAAGCCAGGAAAACATTTTCAGGAAGTTGTTTCTGAACTTCTTCGTGAAAACCTAAAACGTGACTAATATGCGTTAAATAAGCTTTTTCAGGTTTTACCAAATTAATAAAGTCCAAAGCTTCCTGCAGGTTAAAATGTGTATCATGCGGCTCGACACGCAGCGCATTTACTACCAAAACTTTAAGACCTTTCAGTTTATTTGCTTCTGTCTGGCTGATTGTTTTAACATCTGTCAGATAGGCAAAATCATCTATTCTGTATCCAAAAACCTGTAATTCCCCGTGCATTACATTTACAGGAATTGCTGTTTTGTCACCAATTGCAAAAGGTTCGTCGTTTTTTACTTCGATCGTTTTTACGCTTGGTGCGCCGGGATATTTGTTTACAGTTTCAAAAACATATTCAAAACGGCGTCTCAGATTTTCTATAACACGTTCATGTGCATAAACAGGAATTTCGCCCTGTCTGAAATTAAACGGACGAATATCGTCTAAACCTGCTGTATGATCAGCATGTTCGTGCGTAAATAATATAGCATCAAGACGTTTGCATCCGCAGGAAAGCATTTGCTGTCTGAAATCGGGTCCGCAGTCAATAACATAAGAATGTTCGTCCCATGTAATCCAGATGGATACACGGAGCCTTTTGTCCTTAGCATCAGTGCTTTTACAAACAGGATGATCGACCCCTATAATCGGGATGCCTTGAGAAGTACCAGTACCTAAAAAATAGATCTTCAATTGGAGTTAATTTTTTTACAAAAATAGGATTATTTCTCTTTCATTAGAAGCCTAATTTGCTAACTTTGTAACAAATCTATTTAAAATAAAATGGGTACAGAAATAAAACTCAAAGGTGACAAGGTCATCGAACAGATTCCTTCTATAAAAGACAAAGCGTTACGCATTAATTTAAACGAGAATATTTACGGGACATTTGCTGAAATTGGTGCTGGACAAGAAACAGTTAGACATTTTTTCAGATCCGGAGGTTCATCGGGAACAATTGCAAAAGCAATGTCTGCCTATGACAAAGATTTTAGTGATGCTGTTTACGGAATTGAAGGTGACGGAAGATATGTGACCGAAAACAGACTTAAAAAAATGTTGACTTTTGAAGGGGAATTGATCGAAGAGCGTTTAAGCCGCGAGAAACATCCTAATAAACTTTTCTTTAGTTACGCCAATACTGTTGCCACAATAGATTTTGCAAAACAATTTAAAGGTCACGGCTGGGTTGGAATCAGATACCAAATTGAACCAGACGAAGCCTATAACGAAATTATTCTTCACATTCGTTTTAAAGAAACTGACGCAAGACTTCAACAAGAAACACTTGGAATTTTAGGTGTAAACTTAATTTACGGTGCTTTTTACAAATACAACGATCCAAAACGATTACTTCGTTATTTATACGATCACTTAGACAAAGACCAATTAGAAATTGATACGATTAACTTCTCAGGACCTCGTTTTGCAGATGTAGATAATCGTTTGATGAGTTTACAATTGGTTAAAAACGGAATGACGGATGCGGTTATGTTTAATCCGGAAGGAAAAAACATTTTGCCTGCAGCCATTTTATATAAAAAGAACCTTTTGGCTTTGAGAGGAAGTTTTCGTCCGGTTACGAAAGTAAATATGGATATGTATGAGAAATCATTGAAAATGTTCCTTGACGAAAACAAGGTTGAAAAAGAAAATACTTTAGTAGTTTTTGAAATCACACTTTCGAATTTACGTTCTGATGGTGAAATTGACGAACGTGACTTTATGGACAGAGCCGAATTGCTTTGTTCTCTTGGTCAGACGGTTATGATTTCTAATTTTCAGGAATATTATAAAGTGGTTGAATATTTCGCTAATTATACCAAAGCCCGTATGGGATTGGCAATGGGTGTAAATAACTTAGTGGATATTTTTGATGAGAAATACTATCGCCATTTGAGTGGTGGAATCCTTGAAGCGTTTGGAAAATTATTCTATCGCGACATGAAAGTTTTCTTGTATCCGATGCTGGATGAAAACGGAGTTCTTATGGATTCTAGTAACTTAAAAGTACATCCGAGAATGAAAGAATTGTATAAATTCTTTAAATTTAACGGAAAAGTGGTTGATGTTGCCGATTACGATCCGAACAATTTGGAAGTTTTCTCTCGTGAGGTTTTAAAAATGATCAATCAGGGCAAACCAGGCTGGGAACCAATGCTTCCTCCGGGTATTGCAGAAATCATCAAAGAACATCATTTGTTTGGTTATCATCCGCAGAAAGAATTAGAACAAAATACATAATAAAAAAGTCCCTTTAGAGGGACTTTTTTAGTTTTCAGTCGCAGTCTCAGTTTTCAGTTCTCAGTGTTACTGTGACTGAAAACTGTGACTGAAAACTGAGACTGAGACTGAGACTGAGACTGAAAACTGCGACTAAAAACTTACTTCAGAATCTGCGCTGCGTGTTCTTTTGTTTTTACTTTTTCGATAACCTCATCAATGATACCTTTTTCATCGATTACGAATGTAGTTCTGTGGATTCCGTCAAATTCTCTTCCCATGAATTTTTTTGGTCCCCAAACTCCGAAAGCATTTATTACCGATTTATCTTCATCTGCAAGTAACGGAAAAGGAAATTCGTATTTTTCTTTGAATTTTCCTTGCGCTTTTTGGCTGTCTGCACTTACTCCAAGAAGTTCATAATTATTGGCTTTAAAACGTTCGAAGTTATCTCTCAGGTCACATGCCTCTGCTGTACATCCTGGCGTGCTTGCTTTTGGATAAAAGAAAACTACTAATTTTTTTCCGGCGTAATCTGCCAGTTTATGTGTTTTTCCGTCCTGATCTGTTCCTGAAAAATTGGGTGCTTTATCTCCGGCTTTTAATGTTGTCATCGTTTATAATTTAGATTTTTGATTTTAGATTATTCTCAAGATTATGAGATTTAAAATTGATGATAAAAATAACTTATAACTCACAATTTATAACTCATAACTTATAACTATAATTGATTATTTTTACGGGATTAAATTTACGGAAATGAATAAAGAAGCTCGCGTACAATTTGTTATAAATACGTTAAAAGAACTCTACCCTACTATACCAATTCCACTTGATCATAAAGATCCTTATACGCTACTAATTGCTGTTTTATTGTCGGCTCAATGTACAGACGTGCGCGTCAATCAGATTACGCCTTTGTTGTTTGCAAAAGCTGATAATCCTTATGATATGGTAAAAATGTCTGTTGAAGAAATTAAGGAAATTATTCGCCCTTGCGGATTATCTCCAATGAAGTCGAAGGGTATCCATGGTTTGTCACATATTCTGATTGATAAACACGATGGTAAAGTTCCGCAAAGTTTTGAAGCTCTTGAAGAATTACCTGCTGTGGGGCATAAAACGGCGAGCGTGGTGATGTCTCAGGCTTTTGGAGTTCCGGCTTTTCCTGTTGACACACATATCCATAGATTGATGTACAGATGGAATCTTTCAAACGGGAAGAATGTTGTTCAGACTGAAAAAGATGCTAAAAGATTATTTCCAAGAGAATTATGGAATGATTTGCATCTTCAGATTATTTGGTACGGACGTGAATATTCGCCCGCCCGCGGATGGAGTCTGGAGAAAGATATTATTACAAGAACTATTGGAAAGAAATCTATTATTGAGGAAATGAGTAAAGTGTAGATTTTAGATTTTAGATGCGTATAATTTGGCTAAAGCCAAATAAAAAAGCTGTTTACAAAATTGTAAACAGCTTTTTTTTAAGCTTTGAATCTAGAGCAACTTAGAATCTCAGCATCTTAACTTACATTGCCGATTTTAGGGCATTATATTCGTTTGTCATATCGAGTGATCTGTAAACACCTAAAAGTGTTTTCTTTACATCCGGGTTTTTTGGTTCGATATCAAGCGCTTTCTTTAGATACGGAATTGCACTTCTGGCAATGTCATCTTTTTTTGCATTTAGTTTATCATATTGCTGCATTTCACTTGGAGAAGTTCCTAAAGAAGATATTTGATCAACTAAAGATTTTTTCATCTGCATTTTCAAATAAGCAAGATTGATGTATGCATCAATATAATTAGGATTTAATTCTAAAACATAATTATAAACAGTTTCTGCATTTGCAAAATCACCTTTCTCCATGTATGAATATGCCAGATTGTTGTTGATTTCTATTTTCTTAGAAGGAACCGATTCTGTTCTTGGTTTTTCATAAAGCCCTTCCTGAATTGCTGATTCTCTTGCCTTTGGCGAGATAAAAATATCTTCTTCTTTTGTTTTTTTGTTTGTAGCGTAGTAAATAACTCCTTTTCCTGAATAATTGATCTTTTTTAATCGTTCATAATATTTAATTGCCGAATCAAAATCTTTGGCATTTATAGATGAAGCTGCTGCATTTACCAGGTTTAATGTGTCTTTTTTATCAAACATATAAACCTCATAACTTTTGGCTGCGCTTTCTTTAAATTTATCTGCTTTAAAATCGGCCATGGCGCCATTGACAAGCTTAGATTTCATTTCTTTCAATGCCATGTTTGCCTTAATGGTATATTTAAATTTACCAGATTCGTTTTCGAATAAAAATACGTCCTGGTATGCTTGTGAAGCAAGCGTAAAATTGTTGGCAGCATCAATATTTTTGACTGCTAAATCTTTTAATACATTTCCTTTTAAAAAGTAAAAATCAGATTTATCTCCATCTGGTGCATTAATAATTAAATATTCTGTCTTGTTTAAAATAGTTAATGCTTCCTGAGAATTTCCTTTTTCAAAAAGAGACTGAGCTTCTTTAATTTGGGCATTTTGAGAATAGCCGCAAACATTTATCAAGATTATTGATAATAATATAAGTTTCATTTTCATGGTTGATCAAGTTTGGTTGTTAGATAGATTTTGGATCACAGCAATTTGTAGGTTGTGATAAAGTTCTATGAATATATTTTATAAATACTTCATTTTAAGCAGATTTGCCAATCTACTTTCTTTAGCAAAATTGCACTTTCAATATCCTTAACGG
>SEBM01000254.1 GCA_004296145.1 Flavobacterium sp. | reverse complement strand
ACAGAATGCAATAGATTCTTTATTATAGAGATAATTTTAAAAGAAAAATGTTTTTTAGCAGTTACTATTTATCATCTTTTAGCCAAAATGAATTACAATTTTCTTAAATGTAAATAAGGGTTTTTAGATTTTTTCTTTATTATTTGTAGTATTTGCAATCATTTTACTAAACAAAAAGCGCAAACCTATTCAAATATCAACCTCCTTAAAATCAATATTTTAACCGCATAAATACTGAAAAAAAAGGGTCTTTTTCCCCTTTTATGATAGTCTGACGTTTTTCTACCTTGCACCCAATCCAGAAGCCAAATTTTTAATAGAAGTTTAAAATAAAGCCGGGAAATTTTCTTCATTTTTTCAATCTGCGCCTTAGAACTTATCTGTTTACATACAAAATGATTTTGCTAATGTAAGACCAATTAAAAACGTATCACAAAATGATTTTTGAAGTTATCCAAATAATTGCAGAACAAGTAAATAACTATCTCGACGAAATCGGATTAGAAAAATCTGTTGTGACTGAAAACATCGCTTTTTTGGAATCTCAAAACGATACTGTTTCTGGCAATTTAGACGATAAAGTAGCATTAACACTAATTAATTTAGATGAAGAGGCAACCTTAAAAAATGTTCCAAACCATACTATTCAAAATTCTAAAACGATTTACAAAAACAGCGTCATTAACTTAAATCTGTATTTACTTTTTAGCGCCAATAGAACCATATATATCAATTCGCTCAATGATATTTCTAAAATCATTGCTTTTTTTCAGGGTAAAAAACTGTTTACACAAACCAACACCATTTACAACAGAAATAATGTTGCAATGACCAATATTGACAACTTCAGATTTACTGTAGAACTCTACACGCCAACGTTTGAAGAGCTAAATTATATCTGGGGAACATTGGGAGGCAAACAGCTTCCGTCGGCTTTGTACAAAGTAAGTATGATACAAATTGAACGCAATATCGCTCAGGGCGAAGGAGAATTGATCAGCATATTCACAAGAGACACAAAAACAAAAGAGCAGTCATGAGTTCTACTAATACTAATACATATGGATTGTTATTTGAAGTAACATTTTTTCACAATTATTTTCTGAATAACGGTGAAGAGACTTTTGAAAGTATGTCAAATGCATCTAAAGAAAAAATGCTGCAAAAATTCAGTATTGATTCTTTTATGAGCATCTCGCCGACTTTGGAAACCAATAAAATATTCAAAAACTACAGAATGTTATTCAAAAAAACGAAAACAGGTTTTAGAATATACATCAATATTAAAGAAGGTAATGAAGCCATTTCTTATATAAAAACCCCTACTAATCTGAACTTAAAATTTTTGATCTCCATCAGCGATTATCAATTTGAGAATTATACCAATTTAGGCTTTTCTTCCAATCAAATAGTATTGTTTAGTAACGTTAGGCCTTTGAGCGAACCCGTTACATTCGAATATATTCCAAAAATAAATGACAACAAGTTAATTTCAGATGCGTATTTAGTTTCCGAAGAAACCACTATAGATTTGATAGCGACACTTCAATCAGCAGAAAAACAAAATGTCTTCGGGCTTGTTTCCCTAAACCTGCAGGGCGACAATAATTCGGGAAATATCATAGACAATCTGGGTAAAATATTAAGTCCCAATTTTAAAATTCATTTTGACAATCGCAAAACGCTTTGGAAATACATCAACCGGAAATCTGCGACTGAAATTGAAACCAACGCAACGAAACCCTTAACACGCTCGGGTTTTGTTGAAATTGATCCTCTTACCGATTTTACTCCTGCGCAGGCGGCAGACAGTCATTATGCCAATCCATCTGTAAAATCAATAACACAAATTAATGGTGATTACTATTCGGAAATATTTATTTAATAATTAAAAACAATCAATTATGGCAACAACTTACAAAACGCCTGGAGTATATATTGAGGAAATTGTAAAATTCCCTCCTTCTGTTGCTCAGGTAGAAACAGCGATTCCTGCTTTTATAGGCTATACTGAGAAAGCTACCAAAAAAGTCGAGAACGATCTATACAGGGTTCCTACCCGAATTACCTCTTTACTGGATTATGAAACGTATTTTGGATTTGCTTATCCGGAAACGACTATTACTGTAGATGTTACCGATGTAGTAACCAACAATGTAATAACCGAAAGAAATATTGTGGTCAATCAGCCTGGCGCTCCAAAACCATTTTTAATGTATTATGCACTTCAGATGTATTTTGCAAATGGTGGCGGACCATGCTATATTATTTCCGTTAATCTTTATGAAGCCCTAAACGGAAATCCAAATCCTGTAATAAAAAGCGATTTGGATGCCGGATTAAATTTATTGCAGGCTGAAGATGAACCAACACTAATCTTGTTTCCAGATGCAAAAGCCCTGGCCGAAGATGAGTTCTATGCTGTGTACGCAAATGCTTTAATGCAATGCCACGACATGCAGGACCGATTTACAATTATTGACACTCACAAAGCAACAGATATTGGCGTAGATTCTCTGGCACTCAGAAATCGTATTACACTTGAAAAAGATTACCTTAAATATGGCGCCGCTTATTACCCGTATCTCGATACTATATTGGATTACCGATATAATGAAGACGATATTTTAATCAATCACATTACAAATGTTCCCGATGCTTTAGTTACCGCTTTTAGTCAGGTTCAGGCAGCTTTTACAGATTTGGGACCAAAAATTTCAGACCTGTTTACCATTAGTGACAGCGGAGACCCGGGAACAACTAACGATACATTATCGGGAAGTGTTGCCAATGTCCTTTTATTTACAGATTCACCAAATCCAAATGGGTTTAACCTGGGAACTGGCCCTGCAAATTTTGACATGGCTTTAAAAAATGATTTTGCAGATACGGTGGAAATATTATCAAAGGAATTAGAAGATTTAGTTACGGTTAAAGAAAAAATAAAAAATGCCGCAAAATCTGCTATTGCATCTGTAGAAGAAAATGCAGGTGCTGAAGTTCCTCTTCAAAATGCCTTAAATGTTTTTACAGGTTTGTTTGAAGGCGCCGATAAAATTCAAAGCGTACAATTGAAACTTGATGATTTAATTGCCAAAATTCACGCAGCTAAAACGTCTACAACATTAGGCACACACGTGAACAGCGTAGTTGCCGAAATAGCCAAACTTGTCACTTTTACTGTAGCTCCTACCGATTCAATTATCGAATTACCTGATGATAACCTGGCTGTCACACTTGATGTATTCAATGCGCCAACCCCTGGAAATACTATGGCGGCACTAGTTGATACTATAAAAAATGAAATTAGCAGCATTACCTCAACTGACGTTAATAATGGTGCTATGAACGGGCGTTATCTTGCTGACATAGAAGGCTTAGACAATAAATCATACAACGACATCAAAGCCGGAATTGCGGCTTTACCCTTAACACTTCCTCCGAGCAGCGCTGTGGCCGGAATTTATGCCCGTGTTGATTCTAACAGAGGTGTCTGGAAAGCTCCTGCCAATGTGGGTATCAATTATGTAATAAAACCAACCATAAAAATAACTAATGGCGATCAGGATAACCTGAATGTTGATACTGTTGCCGGTAAATCCATAAACGCCATCAGAAGTTTTACAGGCAAAGGAACCTTGATTTGGGGATCAAGAACATTGGCCGGTAATGACAATGAATGGCGTTATGTACCCGTTCGCCGCTTCTTTAACATGGCAGAAGAATCTATCAAAAAAGCAACGGAACAATTTGTTTTTGAACCAAATGATGCCAATACCTGGATTAGAGTAAGAGCCATGATTGAGAATTTCTTAATTCTGCAATGGAGAGCAGGAGCTTTGGCCGGAGCCAAACCGGAACAGGCATTTTATGTCAGAATCGGACTGGGACAAACCATGTCGGCTTTGGACATTCTGGAAGGCAGAATGATTGTTGAAATCGGAATGGCTGTTGTACGTCCGGCTGAATTTATCATCCTTCGTTTCTCTCACAAAATGCAGGAATCTTAATTAATTATCCATTAAAAAAATATAGATCATGAGTTATCCGCTACCAAAGTTTCATTTCTCAGTTGACTGGGGTGGAACAAAAATAGGTTTTACAGAAGTTTCAGGACTGGATGTAGAAACCGAAGTTATAGAATACCGTCAGGGCGCTAGTCCGGAATACAGCAAAATCAAGATGCCCGGCATGCAAAAATTCTCAAACATCACAATGAAAAGAGGAACTTTTAAAAGTGATAATGAATATTATGCCTGGTGGAACACGGTAAAACTAAACACTATCGAAAGAAGGGATATTACTATCAAACTTCTTAACGAGGAACATGAACCCGTAATTACCTGGAAAGTAAAAAACGCATGGCCAACCAAAGTACAGTCGACAGATTTAAAAGCCGACGGAAATGAAGTAGCTATTGAATCTATGGAATTGGTTCACGAAGGTTTATCCATTCAAAATGATTAATCATGGCTAACTATTATCCACCTGTAGGTTTTCACTTTTTAGTTGAATTTGAAGGTCTTGGCTCACAAGAAAAAGACCATCAGTTTCAATCGGTTTCCGGTTTATCTGTAGATATAGAAACTGAAGAAATAGCCGAAGGTGGTGAAAACAGATTCAAGCACAAACTTCCTGTAAAGACAAAATATCCAAACCTGACTTTAAAAAGAGGAATGCTGATTGATTCTGCAGTTATAAACTGGTGCCGGGACGCTGTCGAAAATTTCTCGTTCAAACCAGTGAACCTGACTATCAAATTGCTTAATGAGAAACATCAGCCTTTGATTTCATGGAATGTCGTTCACGCCTATCCTGTAAAATGGTCGGTTGAAGATTTTAATGCTCAGGAAAGTAAGCTCGTTGTTGAAAGCTTTGAACTTACTTACAATTATTTCACCCTAATAAAAAGTTAGTCATGCCGATCGAAATAAAAGAGCTTCACATAAAAATAAATGTGAATGAAGGATCTAAACCGAACGCTGCTGCCAATGCTTCAAAAAGCAAAGGCGAAGATCCGGTTGCCGAATGTGTAGAGCAGGTTATGAAAATTATAGAACGCAAAAAAGAACGCTAAAATGGCTGGGGAATTAGAAAAACTGAAAGTCGTAGCTTATAGTGATCCGGAATTTAATACGAAAATTGCGGATGGTGAATTTTCGACTTTGATGAATCCGGAAAAATACACTTATCACTATAAAATTGAAACTGATGAAACTCAGGCTTCCGGCACGAGTACGGTTTCTCCGAAGTTCAATAAAAAGTTACCGGAAAATCTGGAACTCGATTTTGTTTTTGACAGATCGGGCGTGATTAATGGTTTTCAAAGTTCTGACGACGGAATTATCGACGACATCGAGAAATTTAAAAAAGTAATCCTGGATTATAACGGTGACGAACACAAGCCAAACTACCTGATTATTTCCTGGGGAACATTGCTTTTTAAAGGCGCACTCACCGAAATGGATGTAGAATTTAAACTCTTCAAACCTGACGGAACGCCAATAAGAGCCGTTGCAAAAGCAAAATTTCAGGGTTTTGTTGAAGACAATCTGAGAGCAGCAAAAGAAAACAATAAATCACCCGATTTAACACACTACCGAACTGTAAAAGAAGGCGATACACTGCCTCTGATGTCTTATCATATCTATGGCGATTCTAAATATTATCTGGAGGTCGCGAGAGTCAATAATATTGTCAATTTCAGAAAACTAAAAACAGGGCAAAAAGTATTTTTTCCTCCCTTACAAAAACAATCCTGATGAACAACAGCGGAGTCATACAAACCAGTAAAAGTGCCGATTTAGTCACACATAAAATTTTAATTGAAGGTGAAGAATTATCTAAAACCTATCAGGTAAAAAGTATTGTGGTACAAAATGAAGTAAACAGAATTCCTATGGCTCAAATTGTTCTGGTTGACGGAGAAGCTTCTGAAAGGGATTTTAAACTGAGCAACGAAGATTTGTTGATTCCGGGCAAAAAAATAGAAATAACCGCGGGTTATCATAATGATGAAGAAACTATTTACAAAGGAATTATCATCAAACATTCTATAAAAATAAAAGAAAGTACTTCTCTATTAATTGTAGAATGTAAAGACGAAGCTGTAAAACTCACTATTGGCAGAAAGAGCAAATATTTTTATGA
>SEBM01000889.1 GCA_004296145.1 Flavobacterium sp. | reverse complement strand
AAAATAACAATATGCTTTTAATCCCAACTTTATAAAATAAAACTTATAAATTTGTTTCCATAATCTAACCCATGAATTATGAATAAACTAAAATTAATTATTTTATTATTAATCGGAATAAGCTTTGAAATTGAGGCGCAGGAACTGGATGTGAATTTACAAATCAGACCGCGTTTTGAATATAGAAACGGTTACAAAACCTTACTACCTTACGGTCAGGAAGGTACATCTCAGATATCACAACGTTCCCGTTTAAATTTCAATTACAAACAAGATGAGTTAATGGTAAAATTAACGCTTCAAAACACAAGAACCTGGGGAGATGTGCAGCCAACTGCAACCGCAGATAAAAATGGTGTTGCCGTTTTTGAAGCCTGGGCACAATATAATTTTACCGAAAAATGGAGCACCAGATTAGGACGTCAGGTATTGTCTTATGATAATCAAAGAATATTAGGGGAACAGGATTGGGGACAGCAGGCACAAAGTCATGATGCTCTTACAGTTAGTTTTCAGACAGAAAAGCAAAAACTGGATTTTGGAGGCGCTTACAATTCAACTGCAGAAAATGTTGTACAAACTCCTTATACTGTAGCAAGTTACAAAGCTTTGCAATACGCTTGGTACCATAATCAATTTACAACTGATTTCGGTTTTAGCTTTTTATTACTAAATACTGGTTACGAATATGCTAATGCAGACGCTAAATTATTAGTAGATTACAAACAAACCTTCGGAACGTATTTAACTTACAAACCTGGAAAACTCGATACAAATCTTTGGTTTTATGGGCAAACAGGAAAAAGTACCGATCAGCAAGTTAGTGCATCGAATGCCGCAGCAAACGTCAATTATACTTTTTCAGAAGCTTTCAAAGCCGGATTAGGATTTGAATATTTATCAGGAAAAGACATGAACGACGGAAGCACCGTTATTAAATCATTCAATCCGATTTTTGGCACCAATCACGGTTTTAATGGTTTTATGGATTATTTTTATGTTGGAAATCACTTAAATAATGTTGGTTTGGAAGATGCCTTTTTGAAGTTGAATTACACCATAAAAAAATGGCAGTTTGCTTTGAGTCCGCATGTGTTTTTGGCGCCAAATAAAGTGGTTACTCCGCTTAATGAAGAACTTGATTCTTATTTGGGAACCGAAGTTGATTTTATGGCAACATTTAATTTCAAAAAAGACATTGTTCTTACCGGAGGATATTCACAAATGTTTGGTTCAAAAACCTTAGAATTCATTAAAAACGGAGATGCCGGAC
>SEBM01000888.1 GCA_004296145.1 Flavobacterium sp. | reverse complement strand
TTTTCAGTTAGCTTAATTTTTTTAAATATATAAAGCCTTAATTTACAACCTGTTTTGTAATTAATTTCATTTTCTTTAAAATTAATTCTACTAATTCTATAGAATTTAAGAAGTAATTTGTAAGTTTGCCTTGACAATGAAAAACTATAGCCAAAATATCATTCCGTTTATGTGCCGCTTTGCGATGTGCTGCATGATAAACTATGGGATGAAATGGCCTTAATAGAAAATGGACTTGTTAGTTATTTTTTTTTTAGCCTTTCATGCACCATGAAAGGCTTTTTTTAGGATTATTTAAAAAATTACAGAAATGAGATCAAACAGAAATAGAAATATAATGATGCAATGTTGCCGGATCAAAATCCCATGTTGTTTCTGTTATAATTGCTAAATAGTATATAGCTCTTAAATTCAGAAGAGTAAATCGAAATTAATAAACCCAAACTAAAAAGAAATATATCATGAGTGCAGAATTAATTAAACAGAATCCGTTTCAGTCTATGATTGATCGATTTAATATCGCAGCTGACATTCTTAATCTTGAAGAATCAATCAGACAAAAATTGCAGCGTCCGGAAAAACAAATTGTTGTCAACTTTTCGATAACGCTGGATAATGGTACAACTCAAAACTTCGAAGGATATCGTGTTATCCACAATACAGCGTTAGGCCCGTCAAAAGGTGGAATTCGTTATGATAATGCAGTAAACTTAGACGAAGTAAAAGCACTTGCAGCCTGGATGACCTGGAAATCTGCCGTTACGGGAATTCCGTTTGGAGGGGCAAAAGGCGGTATTATTTGTGATCCTAAAAATCATTCGAAAACAGAATTAGAAAAGATAACACGAGCTTATACCAAAGCTTTAGCAGATATTTTTGGACCCGAAAAAGACGTTCCGGCACCCGATATGGGAACAGGCCCAGACGAAATGGGCTGGCTGATGGATGAATTTTCATTAGTTCACGGAAAAACGATTCATGCTGTTGTTACAGGAAAACATCTGCATTCCGGAGGTTCTTTGGGAAGGGTAGAAGCAACTGGGCGCGGCGTGAGTATCATAAGTCTTTTGGCGCTTGAAAAGTTAAAAATAAGACCAGCGCGTGCCACAGCCGCAATTCAGGGATTTGGAAATGTTGGATTACATTCGGCTTTGTTTTTATATCAAAAAGGAATAAAAATCGTTGCTGTAAGCGATGTTTCTGAAGCATTTTATAATCCTGAAGGATTGAATATTCCGGAACTGATTTTATATTATAATTTAAATAATAAAAGC
>SEBM01000887.1 GCA_004296145.1 Flavobacterium sp. | reverse complement strand
AATCGTTTAATCTTGCGATTGCTTTTTTGTTTAGTTGCAATGCTGAAAATTTAGTTGTTTTCATTTTGTTAAATTTTGAATTTGTCTCTACTCTTTTAAGGATTTTCGAGAAACTCCTGACGCGCGTTTATTTTCTATTCTAAGGAATTTCTAGTTTGCTCGGCTCTTTTCATCAAACATTATGTTTTTTGAATTTGCTTTTACCTTGCTGTTTCCGAAAGTATACGTAAGACTGAAAGTGAATCTCCTGTAATCATTATACTGATTAAAATTTTCTCTGTATCCTGAATATTCTGTATATCCATTATTTTTAACCGTTTTAAAAGCATCACTTAATACTGCACTTAACTGAAGCTGTTTATTAAATAGAGAAGCTTTTATTCCAGGTGAAAATTCTAACTGATCTTTGATATATGTACTACCATAAGTGAATGGCAGAGAATGCCAGAAATTTAACATTACAAATACCGTTTTCGATTTATTAATAGCAATGGTATTATAAAATGAATATAAGAAAGAGTTTACCGATATTTTTTGTAATTCAGGAATTAACGGTTTTGTATTTCCATTAGAAGCATTAATACTTGTTGAAAATTCCCATATCTTAAAAAAAGTATCGTAATATGAAACATTAAGTCCAGCTTTATTCTGATCGAAGCTGTTTTCCATAATATTGCTGTAAATTCCGTTTGATAATCTTGCAATACTACTGTATCCGTTCTGCGTGTACTGGTTATAAACCGAAATCGTAAGTTTATTTTTAAAAGTATAACTAAGCTCTATATTGTCATTAAATGATGGTTGCAACGTACTATTACCTGTGTAATAGATGTATGGATTTGTGTACCATCTGAAAGGATTTAGTGATTGAAAATCTGGTCTGGTAATTCTTCTGGAATAATTGACCGAAAATGAATGATTATCATTTGGATTAAAACTTAAATATACAGACGGAAAAAGCTTTCCATAATTATTTTTAATATTGTTTAGACCGTTTCCATTTGGGCTTGTTCCATCCAATGTTGTGTATTCGTATCGCAAACCTCCCTTTGCAGACCATTTTTCTCCAAATTTCTTCTCGAAACTTGCATAAAGAGCATAATTTTGTTCCTCATAATCAAATAGATTACTATTCGCAGGATTTATAATATATTGCCCCGATAAATATTCATAATATCCTACGTCCGAATTATTTTTCAGAAAAGTATATTTAGCTCCCGTTTCGAAGGTTCCCCAATGATAAGGTAATGACAGATCTGCCTGTCCGGAATATACA
>SEBM01000886.1 GCA_004296145.1 Flavobacterium sp. | reverse complement strand
CAATTATTCTAGGACAGTAAATATTTGTAGTATAACCATTAATAAAAAGTGTCCTTTTTTAAACAACATTAATTTAAATAACAATTAGCTAAATGTAATTACAATCAAAAGTACTATAACCAGAAGAGCTGGTATAGCAAAAAAACCGTATTGCTGAATTAGACCGATTTTTTTGTATTTAGCAGCAACTTTCTTCATTTTAAAAATTCTATCATCATTTGCTTTAAGAAATTCAAGCTCTTCAATGCACTGCTCATATTTTTTTAGTACTGCGTCAGGATATTTATTTCTAATAGCTGCAATTTTCCCCTTATGATGCGACATCCATTTGTTAACAGCCAGTTGCATTTCTAGAGATAAAGACGCCTTAACTATTTCCTTTTCATCACCACCAATATCTAAAAGTATAATCTGATCAACTGCTCCAATTACAGCGGCATCTAGGAGATAAAGATCTTGACGTTCCCCATTAGATTTCTGCATTGCAATCTTTTTGTTCTCAAGTTCGATCTTATCTTTATTTACTTCTCTGTAAGGAGTAGCGTGACTATTTCCATATATAGTATTTGAAATTACTTTACCAGTATCTCTCCCAAATTGACGCTTTAATGAATTGAAGAATATTCCCATTGATCTATATATCAACTAAAATTTTATCGATTACAACCATGATTTTGGTTGTGAAATTACTGTTCATGGCAATTTTTCCCTTCCCGGATTTTTCCAATTTTGAACAATTAAAAATAATTTTCAGGCCACAATTTTTCTGGTAAATGTCTTTTAATAAGTTCAACTTCACGGTTATATCCTCGTTTTTGTAATTCACGCACAAAATGAGGCCAAGGTGGAATATTGCTTCTATACACATTCCCTACTGCAGTTGACATTCCACCTCCAAGTGCACTTGACAATCCTCCATAAAGTGCTGTCGACAACCCTCCGTACAACGCTGTTGATAAACCTCCATATAGTGCAGTTGAAAGTCCTCCATAAAGAGCTGTTGAAAGTCCTCCATATAACGCTGTAGACATTCCTCCATACAAAGCTGTCGAAAGCCCACCGTAAAGAGCTGTTGATGCACCACCATTAAGTGCAGTTGACATTCCTCCGTTTAAAGCAGTCGAAAGTCCACCTCCTAGACTTGTGCTTAAATTTCTAGGCCAAGTTCTTAAATTTTCAATAATCGGTTTGCTCATATTTATTTTTTGTTTTTGAAATTGTAACAAATGTTTTTGGACTTTGCGATGGTGGGGCAATCAAAGTACAAAGTTTCAATT
>SEBM01000885.1 GCA_004296145.1 Flavobacterium sp. | reverse complement strand
GTTCGGTACCATTCTAAATTAACCATGATTCTATTATGAATTGTGAATTTGATCTGCAGCAAATTGTCAATTTTTGAATTGAAAAAAAGTTGGTTAAAACAAATTCGGATGTCAATATCTTCGGCAAAGTTAGTGGGAAATTCTTAAAAATCGGTTGATTTAATATCATAATTATAATAGTTAGTTATAATTCATATTATTTTTATTATATGAAAAGCCGCCATAACTTTGCATCATAAATTTAAACAATCGTTAAAAAAATGAAAAAAGTACTCATCATCAACGGCGGACAAAACTTCGGACATTCCGGAGGAAAATATAATCAAACTATTGCAGACAACACTTTACAAGTTTTAAATGAATTTGAAAATGTTGAAATAAAAATCTCCAATATCAGCGAAGGCTACGATAAAAACGAGGAAGTTGAGAAATTTGTTTGGGCAGATTTTATCATTTATCACACTCCGATTTGGTGGTTTCAGCTTCCGAATGGCTTAAAAAAATATATTGATGAAGTTTTCACGGCAGGTCATGCAAAAGGAATTTATATGAATGACGGCAGAACTTCAGAAAACCCAAAAATCAATTACGGAACCGGCGGAATGCTTGGCGGAAGAAAATACATGGTTACAACAAGCTGGAACGCACCCGAAACGGCTTTCACACTTCCCGGAGAATTCTTTAATGAAACCAGCGTCGATAACGGTCCACTTTTCGGTTTTCACAGAATGAATGCTTTTGTTTCTTTAGAAAAAATGGAAAGTTTTCACTTTCATGACGTGGAGAAAAATGCAGACATTGATCGTGACATGACTATTTACAGAGAACATTTAATAACGGTTTTCGAAAAAGAATTAAAACCGCAATTAGCATAATGAAGATATATTTAACTGCAATTATCAAAGCAAAAGAAGAACACAGAACCGAAGTTTTAGCAGTTCTTCAAAACATGGTAAAGGAAACAGTAAAAGAGGAAGCCAACGAATTGTACACGCTTCATCAGGGAATTGAGGATAAGAATCAGTTTATTTTTTATGAAATATGGAAAAATAAAGAAGGTTTAGATCAACATAATCAGCAACCTTACATTAAGGATTTCGGAGCTTTGGTTGAAGAAAAACTACAGGAAAAACCTCAGATTTATTTGAATACTTTACTGTAAAGATTTCAAAGATTTATTAATTTTTTGTCGCAAATACTGTTCAAAAGTAATTTGGTGCAGATTTTTCATAATTTAAACTTAAATATTACCAATGAAAACACTTTCTACCTTATTAC
>SEBM01000253.1 GCA_004296145.1 Flavobacterium sp. | reverse complement strand
ATATTTTTTTCTGATTTTTTCTAAGTTATTTAATTTTAATCAGATAATTTAAAATAAAATGATCATGAAGAAGCTTTCCCTTTTTATTCTAATCCTATTGTTCTTAACAGCGTGCAAAAAAGAAACTATTATTAATAAAGATTTCGATGTAATAACATCAGATACTCTTCAGCCTGTAACAGGGGTAGATACCACTATAAAAATAACAGAATCGTATGCCAAAATGCTGGCAAGAGATACCTATTTTTGGGCATGGCCGATGGTCAATATTTATAATCGCCGTCTTGCTTTTAAACAAGCCCCAAAAGCCGGACTGATGAACGGTGTATTGCCTTTTGCTCCTTTAAACACATTGTCTATGCTTCATGATTATATAGAGCCGGAACAGCGATGGGTTGCCTGCCCAAATCAGGATGTGGTATACGGCGCAGCTATAGCAGCTCTTGATGAAACTCCCGTGATAGTGCAGGTTCCTGATTTTGGTAATCGTTTTTGGGTATATCAGATTGTAGATTTGCGTACAGATTCTTTTGCCAGCCTTGGTAAAATGTACGATACCAAACCAGGTTTTTACATGATAACTGGACCGGACTGGAAAGGAGAAGTGCCTAAAGGAATAACAAAAGTATTCAAATCTAAAACCAACACTGCTTTTGTAGTGCCGCGTGTGTTTCAGGATGATAATGCACAGGACAGACAGGCTGTTCAAACAGTAATAAGCGGGATTGATGTTTATTCCTTAGATAAATTTGACGGGAAAATGAAAAAACACGATTGGAGTAAACTGCCAAAACTGGAGTCACCAATGAAAGATGCCGGAGGCGCTGAAACAAAATGGGTTTTTCCGGATAAGTTTTTTGATGAATTGCCTCTTGTTTTGAAAGATGCTCCGCCGTTGCCGGGAGAAGAAACGCGTTATGCACAAGTAAAAAGCCTTCTCAGTTTAATAAAGAAAGATCCTGCACTTAAAAAAATACTTGTAGAAGAACTTAATAAAGCCGAACTCGAAATGATAGATCCGTTGCTACAGTTTCGAAATTGGGGCGCTCCTTTGGCAAATCATTGGTCAACAGTAAATAACGGAGCTGCTTTTGGTACCGATTATTTTTCGCGTACTGCAGTTGCAAAATCCAATATACTTGTAAATACTGCTAATGAAACAAAGTATCTATATCAGGATCTTGATGCTTCAGGACAACGTTTGAATGGTGCAAATCGGTACAAAATAACTTTCCCAAAAGGGCAAACACCGCCTACAGAAGGATTTTGGTCGCTTACTTTGTATGATGAGCATCATTTTTTTGTAGCTAATGAAATAAAACGATATTCGTTGGGGACCAAAAATAAAACGTTGAAATTCAACGCTGACGGATCTCTTACGATTTATATACAGGCAGCAGCACCTTCAGCAGCTCTTAAAGATAACTGGCTTCCTGCACCAAAAGCTGATTTTTCGTTATACCTGCGTGCGTACTGGCCCAAAAAAGAAATTGTTACGGGACAATGGATGCCGCCTGGTGTGGAAAAGGTATTATAAAAGAATACTGTTTTAAAGAAAAATTAAATTGTAAATTTGAGTAAAGTATTCAATAAAACTTACTCAATTTGAAATTACCATTTTCTTATTACCTTAATCCGGATGTTCTTTTTTTAGCCAAAGATCTTTTAGGAAAAGTACTTTATACCCAGATAAACGGAGAAATTACAGCCGGAATTATCGTAGAAACCGAAGCGTATTTTGGCATAGCCGATAAAGCATCTCACGCATATGGCGACCGACGCACCAACCGAACCGAAATTATGTACAGTCGGGGCGGAGTTGCGTATGTTTATTTATGTTATGGCATCCATTATATGTTTAATGTGGTGACTTCCGTCGAAAACGAACCTCATGCCATTCTGATAAGAGCAATTGAACCTTTGGAAGGAAAAGAAATCATTGAGCGTAGAAGAAATATGGCTGTCGAAAAAGCAGCAATTTCATCCGGTCCCGGTTCTGCAGCAAAAGCGTTGGGAATTAATATGGCATTAAACAAAAAAGACCTGGACGGTGAAGAAATCTGGATAGAAGATCACAATATAAAATACAATCCCGAAAACATCGCTGAGGTACCGCGCGTAGGAATCGCTTACGCAGAAGAACATGCATTATTACCATGGCGCTTTTTCGTAAAAGGAAACAAATACGTAAGCAAGCCTAATAAATTTTAGATTTTAGATTTTAGATTTTAGATTTTAGATTGTAAAATTGAAATTGATATTGATTTTTGCAATTGATTTTTGATATTTTAAATCTTCCGCACCATAGTCAGTATTGACTTGTATTCTTCTTTGATGGTTGGAAAATTCAGATCTTTTTTGTCAACGTATGCAAAACCCGCTTTTTCATAAACAAATTTTGCGGGACTGCAATCCATGACCAGAAGCCATAAAACAGATTTTTGTTTTTCTTTGGCAAAGTCAACTACAAAGTTCATTACCATTTTTCCGATTCCTTTGCCGGTATTATTTTTTAGAAGATACAATTTGTCTAGTTCCAGACAATCTGATTTTTCATAAGGTTTAATTGCAACTTCAATCAGTTTAAAGAAACCAATCGCTTTTTCATCTTCATAAATTAAAAAATAATATATATCAGGTGCCGTGAGTTCTTTTTCAAAAATCTCTTTCTTGTAAAACCGGTTTAAGTAGGCAGTTCCGCCATCGATCCATAAATACTGATAGGTATCGTTATAAGACTGAATGGCAATTTGATGTAATAAATCGAGATCACTTATCCCGCATTTTTTTATAGTAACCAATTGAAGCTTTTATTAAAGTTTTATTGTATTGCTTTGAAGAAGTATTCCATTTTGAATACTTCGGTAAAGATAGCTAAAATGATTTTCATTTTTATTTTAGAAAAATGCCTGATGTACAGATTTTTGTGATTTTTAAATAAGTCTTATAATGTTGTTTTTCAGTCTTTTAATGGCTTTTGGTGTGCTCCGTTTGATGGTAAATTTGCATGTTATAATTTATTAAGAACATTCAAATTTAAATACCACATTAAATGAAAATCTTTAATTTAATATTGTTTATTACTGCAGGCTTTTTTGGACATCCAACATTAAACAAGAAAATAGAAACACTCTCAGATGCTGAAACGTTGAGGTTTAACACTCAGGTTGCAGAAGTAAAAGCTTTGATTAATTCTGGCGGAACTTATAATACTAAAATTGCTTTTTTGATTGATATGAGAATTAAGTCAGGCAAAAACCGATTTTTTGTTTATGATATCGCCAATAATACAATTTTAGAGCAAGGATTAGTTGCCAACGGTTCCGGCTCCGAAACCGGAGTGCGCGGCGATCTGAAATTTAGTAATGAACCCAATTCAAATTGTACCTCATTAGGAAGTTATTCGATTGGAAAATCATACAAAGGCAGCTTCGGAAAATCGTATAAATTATTTGGTTTGGAAGCATCTAACAGTAACGCCTTAAAAAGAGCAATTGTTCTGCATTCTTATTCGGCAGTTCCGGAAGAAGAGCAGGATCATTATATTGCATTAAGCCACGGATGTCCAATGGTAAATGAAATTTTCTTTAAAAAACTGGAAAAAATAATAGACGGTTCAAAATCAAATATTGTTTTGAATATTTATTATTAAGTATTTAAATACTATTTATTATGTTATATTACTGTTTTAATAATTCCAGTTTATATCTAAAATTTGATTTTTTATCTGATACCGGAGGCGTATAACGAACTTCACCGTTAATTCTCATATCCAATTCGTATTTGCCCAAAAAAGTATCTTCATACATAAAATACGGATCCATTAATAAAACCCGTGTTGGATCATTGCCGTATTTGCTAAAGAACTGATAGTTCATAATTTGGTTATCATATTTAGACAAATTTTTACAATTGATTTTAAGCGGATACTTTTCATCAATTAAGAATTTGTAATAAGACATTAAATCGATTTTCAGGTTTTTATTTTTCTCTGAAATATTTTGCAACAGAAGATCATAGTCGGATTGAAAAGCGCTTTTATCTTTTTTTCGATATAACAGCTGATAATAAAAAGATTCCAAAACCCTTGGATCACCACTCGCAATAGTCATAAAGCTGTCGCTAAAAATAGATTGCGGATCTTCTAATAAAGCAATCATAGGCTGATTTTTATCTAACTCATCAGGTCTGTAAGATTGATTCTCTTTTATGTCGAATAACTGTGTATCTACATGTACAAAAAGCAAATTAGGAACCAAATCATCAATATATTCCAGTCCGTAAGGAGCAACTATGGAGTCAATTTTTCTTTTTACTTCGTTGTAAGATAGTTTATAAGAGTTTTTTAATGAGATTCTTACTTTATAATTATCACGCACCTTTATAACTCCGGTAAAAGAGGTGTCAATCTTGACTGTATCAGAAGAAATCCCATTTTCGTTAATACGATATGTTTTTTCCCGAATATCGATTTCCCTTATATTTCCTTTGCAATGCAGCATTAAATCAATTCGTTGCGGAAAACTGTCAATTTTAGGATAACCTTCGACTTCAAAATCTTTATGATTTACAAAAATAGTATTGTAATCATCCGGAATATTTTTAAAATAATAGTATTTATGTTTTTTATCAAACTTAGCAATAATTGGGTCTTTCTGATACGCTTCTAAACTTACAACAGCATTCGTGATCTTTTTTTGCTGACAGGCATCTTTAAGATAAATTCGTGTCAGTGCATTTTGCGCTGTTGAATAAAAGCAATTAAGCAAAAGCAAAGAAATAAGAAGCTGTCTGAATTTTAGTTTTAAATTTATCATCATGTTGTTCTTTAAAATCCTCTTTTATAAAATAGAGCACAGATTGGATAAAAAGGTTGGGAGTGAAGGTAATTTTTTTTTGAAAAAAATACCAGAAGTATAAAATGTAAAGACAAAAAAAAATCTAAACCATGTGATTTAGATTTTTTTGCTACTATTCCTGATAAAGAATTATATACTATTTAGATATAATTAAAAAGTTCTTTTCATTTTTAGATATTCTCATACCAATCCAAAATGTAATCAGCGACATCCTGCCAACCGGGCTGTCCGCAAATAAAATGGCTTTTTCCTTCAAATATTTTCAGGCTGACTTTGCTACCGGCATCTTTGTATTTGCTGGCAATTGTTCGTGTCAGACCCGGCGGAAAAATATTGTCGCTGCCGCCGCCAATAAACAAAATAGGAGCGTGGGGTTTCTTAAAATCGATATTCGAAAATGAATTTAAAACCAATTCACGACTCACTTTATAACTTTCCGGAACCGCAAATTTTTCAAAAGCAATTCTTTTTTCAGATTCCGGCAGCGTGTTAAAAAAAGCGTAATCGTACCAATCGCGGCTTCCCATAAAATATTTTTTGGAAGAAAAGAATCCAAACGCAGGCAATACCGTTTTAAGCGTCTGAAAAGGAGGAAAAACATTCTTAGGCGGCGCTCCGTCAATACTTACACCTGCGGCAGCCTTATCCATTTCAACCAATTTTAATGTTGCCATTCCCGCCATAGAGTGACCAATAATCAGCGGTTTCTCCGGCAAGGTATTTAGCAAACTGTTTATATTGCTTACAATATCAATAAATCCGGTTTTTACCAGATCAGGATGTGCATTTGCCCTTAGTTCTGTTGGGTTTCCTTCATGTCCCGGGTTCACGGGCGTGTATACTTTATACCCTTTTTCTTCATAGTATTGTTTCCATTCTGTCCAGGTTTTTTCATTTACAAAATTTCCGTGGATCAGTACTATTGTTTTTGATTTTACCATGATTATTTTATTTGATTAATTTTAGAATTTCTTTAAAGTTTTCACTTTTAGAATTTTTTACGAGTTCATACAGACACATTTCAATATTTGTCAAACCGGCACCTTTAGTTTGTAATTTGTTCAAAGCTAAAGCGATATGATCTTTGGATCGGGAAGAAACACAATCAGAAACAATTTCAACTTCAAAATTATGAGATAAAAGTCCCAGTGCTGTCTGGTACACACAAATATGCGTTTCGATTCCGCAGACAAGCCATTGTGAACGACCTGAATCTTTAATAGCTTCTTGAAAATTCTCATTTTCAAAAGCATTAAAAGAATATTTTTCTATGGGCTGAAGATGCTGCAGTAGGTTTTCTATTTCCGGAATAGTT
>SEBM01000252.1 GCA_004296145.1 Flavobacterium sp. | reverse complement strand
AATTAAAGAACAGCTTAAAAATCAAAATGATTTAGGAATTCAAATTATTTATCCGGAACAAGGGAAAAGATTTGAGTTGTAAAAGTATTTATTTGTAGGTTTATTTTTATAAATTAGCTGAATATTTTTTACTAATGAAAATTGTTTGGTCTAAGCATGCAAACTATACATTTTACAACACCAGAAATTATTTACTACATTACTGGAATTATCAGATCGCTCAAAAATTTGCTGATGAAGTGTTGCATGTCATAGAATTAATTTCAAAAAACCCTCGTTTAGGAAAGTTTAGATTTGATTTAGAATGCAATGAAATCCTGATTTCAAAACACATATCCATGTATTATAAAATAAATCATGACTTTGTTCATTTAATTGAATTTTATGACAATCGTCAAAAACCTATAAATGTTTTAAATCTTTAAATTAAATAATGTTCTTTCTTTTTAGCTCAAGTAACATTTCTTCATGCGTAATATAGTCTCCTTTTTCATATTCAATTTTTGCCTGTTCAATTTCAGCTTTAAGCCTTATTCTAAAATTTTCTTCAGGAGAAATAACTTTAGCAATCGATAACATCTCATCAGGCGTAAAAGTCTTTGTTTTGAGCTTTCTGTAAAACGTAGGAGAAGGAATACCAACCTGCTCAATTATATAGTTCTTTTTTACAGGAGAATCATTCATCAGACTTTCAAGATTAGTGACGATATTTTTATATGCAATAATTTCCTGTATCATATTTGAATTTTTTTTATCTCATTTATGATACAAATATATAACATATTTGTTGTGATTTTTATTTCTTGGCAACAAATCTTGGATCTGTTTCCATTACAGTCCCACAATTATCACAGGTTCTTAATTCTTCGGAATTATAAAAATGTTCAAAATGTGGAAGAAAATCTTTTTCTATATTATGTAATTCAAAAAACACTTCGTAAAGTTTGTGATTGCAATTATCACAATGCCAAAGCAAACCGTCTGTATATCCTTTTCCTGCACGTTTACGCTCAATTACCAAACCTATTGATCCTTCTGAACGAACCGGAGAATGCGGAATTTTAGCCGGATGCAAATACATATCACCAGCATTTAAAACCATTTCTTTACGTTCACCATCTTCCTGAATTACAACTTTTATACTTCCTTCAAGCTGATAAAAAAGCTCTTCTGTTTCGTTATAATGATAGTCTTTTCGGGCATTTGGTCCCGCAACAATCATAACTATATAGTCGCCGGAATCAACATACAGATTTTTGTTTCCAACTGGTGGTTTCAATAATTGACGATTTTCCTCGATCCATTTTGTGAGGTTGAAAGGTTTTGCTATGGACATTTTTTTTGAGTTTCTAAGATTCTGAGTAGCTAAGTTAAGGAAAAGTTTTCAGTCGCAGTCGCAGTTTTCAGTTTTATAAATCATTAAAACCCGATGAAGACTGAGACTAAAAACTGAGACTGCGACTTTCTAAAAAACCTCCTTGATCAGGTAAATATAAACGGGAAAGTGAATCGCTGAAACCAACTTCGGTTAAAGTGTGCCGCAGCGGGTAACCTTTGTATTTTCCTGAAGTTTGAATGAGATACGGCTTATTAAAAATACCTGCTTTCCAGAATTGGAAAGAAGAAAAATCAGGTTTTATCAAAGATTCGGTGATCATAATCTGATCGAAAATATCCCATGAATCCCTGAATGCCAATGTCCCCTGCCCTCTGTTGAACATTTCTTCAAACGGATTAAAAACTCCAAATTCCGAAACTTCTGCCTTTTTTGCTTTTGCTCCCAAAGCGACTTTTACACTTTTATTATACGGGCCATCATTCAAATCTCCCATTGTTATTATTTTTGCATTTGGATTAATTCTTTGCAGTGAATCAATTATTTTTCTGTTTAAAGCGCCCGCTGCTTCACGATATTTACTTGAAACTTTTTCTCCGCCCGATCGTGATGGCCAGTGATTGACGATAAGACTTATTTCTTCTCCTTCCAAAAAGCCTGTTATTAAAAGCTGGTCTCTGGTAAAAACACGATTGTTCTCTACTATCGGTTCTGCGTCTTCGTCCGTTTCGTCTTTTTTCTCTTCTTTTGAAACTGTTCTGTCTTTATAGATTAAGAGAGGAATATTTGAGAATGATGTCGGCCTGAAATATTTTTTCTGATATAACAAAGCAACATCGATTCCGCGTTTGTCCGGAGAATCAAAATGGATGATTCCGTAATTGTAATTCTGCAGCTTTGGCTGTTTAACCAAATCTTCTAAAACTCCTCTGTTCTCGATTTCAGAACCTCCGATTAAAGTTGGGGCATTTTTGTTTTCCAGCGTTCCGATTTCAGATAAAACTCTGGCAATGTTTTGAAGTTTTTGTTTGTATTTTTCACTTGTCCAGTTTTGGAGTCCGTTTGGAGTCCATTCGTCATCATTTGTTGCGGGATCATTTATGGTGTCAAACAGAT
Source organism: Flavobacterium sp. (assembly GCA_004296145.1). Classification (GTDB taxonomy): domain Bacteria; phylum Bacteroidota; class Bacteroidia; order Flavobacteriales; family Flavobacteriaceae; genus Flavobacterium. The sequence goes on along the minus strand of SEBM01000252.1, from coordinate 3,726 downwards.
TTTCGAAATTATAGAAAGCTACTGTATGAATGTTGTATTTTTTGGATTGAGAAAAAAATGAAGTTACAGCGAAAAAGAACAGTAAACAAAATCTTGTTGTAGAGCGCATATTTAGTGAAATTTGAAAAAAAGGCTCAATTTAGTAAAATTATAATTTGTAGGAAATTTATATTATTTTATTTTGAAATTATATTTTTGTTTCTCTAAAATGTCATGTAACTTGCTTACAAAATCTGATATTCAAAAAAATGAAAAAAATCTTTGCTTTTGCCTTTTTCCTCTGTATTCTAACTACTTTTTACGGACAAAAAAACGCTTCTCTTGCCGATAGTATCAGAATAAAATACAAGATTCCGGAATTGGCTTATGCGGTGGTTTCTTCAGATTCTATATTTGAAATGGATGCTTTGGGATTTCAACGTTATGGTTCATCTTATAAAGCAAAAATGGATGATAAATATCGTTTGGGATCTATCACGAAAACCGTTACAAGTTACATTGCAACACTTTTAGTTAAAGAAGGAAAAATAAAATGGGATACCAGATTCTTTGATTTATATCCGGAATTAAAAGCTAAAAGTAATCCGGAAACATACAATTTTACATTACAGGATTTTTTGACTTTTCGGGCAAAACTTAGTATTTGGTCGTATGGAAATGAAACGCCAACCCAAAAAGAAATTAAGGGAAATAATCAGCAACAGCGTTATGAATTTATTGCCTGGTTTTTCCAGCAAAATCCTGTTTTAGAAAAACAAGATATTTATTGGTCCAATCCTAGTTATGTTGCTGCGGGATTGATGCTTGAAAAAGCAACCGGAAAAACGTATGAAACTTTGGTTGAGGAATTAGGGAAATCCCTAAACATAGATTTTGATTTTGGTCAGCCCAATTTGAAAGATAAAAATCAGCCGTGGGGACATGATGAAAATTTGGTACCCGAAAAACCTGCTTCGAATTATAAATTAAACTGGCTCTCGTCTGCCGGAAATATCAATGTTAGTCTTCCAGATTATTGCAAATTTACTCAAATGCAACTTTTGGGATTACAAGGAAAATCAAAGTCATTAAGTGCTGCCGAATTTAATAATATGCATTATGGCCTGTCGAAATATTCTTTTGGCTGGGAATCAGAAATTAATGAAAAAAGTGGCTTAAAATATTCATTTCATAACGGAACACCTGGAACTTTTTTAACCAAAGTGTATCTTTGTAAGGACATCAACAAAGCTTTTATCATTTTTGCGAACGTACAATCTGAAGAAGCCGATAAAGGATTAATGTTACTTCTTGAAAAATTACAACAACAATACGGCGGTTAATTTTATTTAAAACCTGAAAAATAATTTATAAATTTAAGCAAAAGAAACTCATGAACTTAATAGGATTTCATTATATAAAGAAACGTTTTACCGTTTGTAAAATCGTATTTCTTACTTTTGCCTTGCAATCATTCACCTGTCAATCACAACAAAACATGATAACACCACCTTATTTACAAAAAGGAGATACTGTAGCTATTTTGGCAACGGCCAGAAAAAATATCGATGACAACCTAAAACCTACAATAGAATTATTACATAGTTGGGGATTAGAAGCTGTCGTGGGAAGCACAATTGGCCTTGACGTCAACCAGCTTGCCGGAACTGATGAGCAACGTGCAGCCGATTTTCAGAAGCAATTAGATAATCCGAATATTAAAGCGATCTGGTGCGTGCGTGGCGGATATGGAACTGTGAGAATGATTGATTTGCTTGATTTTACAAAATTTAAACAACACCCAAAATGGATTGTTGGTTTTAGTGATGTTACGGTTTTACACAACCATTTAAATACGATGGGTTATAAATCTATTCACGGTGTAATGCCGGTAACGATTCCGCGTGCTACTGCAGCTGCTATCATTTCGATGAAAGCAAGTTTGTTTGGCGAACCATTATCTTATACCGTTGGACCGGACAAAATGAATCGATTTGGAAAAGCAACCGGAGAATTGGTTGGTGGAAATTTATCCATTTTATACAGTTTATTGGGTTCTCAATCAGCAATAGATTGTAAAGACAAAATTTTATTCATCGAAGATTTAGACGAATACCTTTATCATATTGATCGTATGATGATGAACCTGAGACGAAATGGATGCATCGAAAACTTGAAAGGAATTGTTGTTGGTGCCATGACAAAAATGAAAGACAACGAAGTGCCGTGGGGGAAAAATGCAGTTGAAATTGTTGATGATGTAACTAAAAAATACAACATTCCGGTGATTTTTAATTTCCCTGCAGGACATATTCAGGATAACAGAGCTTTAATTATGGGAAGCACTGTTACGATAGATGTTAATCAAAACGGAAGTACGCTTACTTTTCAGAAATAATATTTCTTAGCTAAATACCACATACATTTTCACGAAAGACGCAAAGTCAAAAAGTTTCATGCTTTTGACTTTGCGTCTTTGCTTGTACAAATAATTCAAAAAAACTTACAGACAAAGTCTGAGACTGAAAACTGAAAACTATAAAAAATGGCAGAACATAATGACCTTGGAAAAAAAGGAGAAGAACTTGCTGTGGAATTTCTCTTAAAAGATGGCTATGAAATTTTGGATAGAAACTGGACATTTCAGAAAGCAGAAATAGATATTATTGCGCAAAAAGAAAATATTTTGGCAGTGATTGAAGTAAAGACAAGATCAAATTTAGATTTTGGTCTTCCGCAGGAATTTGTAAAGCCAAAAAAAATTCAGCTGCTCTTAAAAGCAGTAAATGCCTACATAAACGATAGGGAAAACGATTTTGATAATAGTTGTGAAATTCGATTTGACATCGTTGCCATCCATAAAAACGGCGAATCATTTGCAATTGAACATATTACCGACGCTTTTTATCACTTTTAACATAATTTTTTATTGTTATAATTGTAACAAATTGTTTTTTTATTTATATTTGCAGAGATTTGTAACATCGCACTGTTAACTCAAACCAACCAATTACGTTACCAAAAAAAAAGAAAAAACTATGAAAACCGTTTCATCCATTGTAGAAAATTACATTAAAACAAAGCCTTTTTTATTAAATGCTTTATCACTCGGAATTATCAATTTAACATCACTTTCCCGTAATATCATGACAGAACTGGAAAGCGAATTTGGAAAAGAGGTAAAACAGGGTGCAGTTGTAATGTCGCTTAAACGACTGACTGAAGAATTAGATTTTAAACTGAATCATAAAATCAATAAAGTCATTAAAAACATTGGAGAAATCACGGTTCGTTCAGAATTAACAGATTATACTTTTGCAGCTTCAGAAACTGTTTTAAACAAACAGGCTGATCTTATTTCTGATATAAATGTGCTTTCTGATATCTTTTATACCTCATCGCGTGGTGTCAATGAAACTAATATTGTGGTGAGCAGCAGTGTTAATCATTTGGTTGAAAAACACTTTATGCGTGAAAAATTAATTCAGAAACTGGATAATCTGGCTTCTATCACGGTAAAATTACCAAAAGAAAATATTGTTGTTCCGGGTATTTATTATTTCATTTTTCAACGTTTGGCCTGGGAAGGGATTATCATTAATGAGGTAATTTCGACTTCAAATGAGTTTACTATTCTGGTTGGAGAAGATCAGGTTGATGTTGCTTTTAAAGTAATTAAAGATTTGAAAAACTAATAAAATTACTCTCAGAATCACTTTGATTCGTATAAAATACGATCCTTTTATC
>SEBM01000884.1 GCA_004296145.1 Flavobacterium sp. | reverse complement strand
ATAATGCTAATCGTTATTCAGAATTGTTTTTTAATAATAAATTACAAATGACCGCATCACAAAAGCAATAAAAAAACACCATTGGAAACAAAAAAAATCATAAAGCTTTTTTTAACTATATCAATTATGACTGGAGTTCTTTATTTAATGGGATTAAAATCATGGAACAACAGATTAAAAGAGATTGCGTTTATTAAACAAGATTTTGGAATTACTAAAGGAATTGTTACGAAAAAAAAGACTTATAAAGGTCACTCTGTTAGTTTACAATATTTTGTCGAAGGAATCTTTTATGAAGGAAAGGATGGGTTTGATAAAAAATACCAGAACGACTTCGAGGAAGGTGACAGCATAACAATTAAATATTCGAGAATAAAACCAGAATTAATAATTAATCAGTTCAATACTAACTATTAAAAATCCCTGCTGATAACAGCTACTGCAACAAATTTGGACAATTGGCTAAATGGAAAATTTTTTTTTGAATGATTTGGCAAATCCGAAGAATGGGTTTAATTTAGTCTCAAACTCGTTATAATGTAAAAAAACAGGACTAATTTAAAAGTTAAAGTACTAAAATGAAAAAAAACAATATAATCTTAATTGTTATTGTTACATTATTTGTTTGGTGTTTAGGATTTCGTGGAAAAGTTTCTGGAGAAGAATTTAATTCGGAGAAATGGAAAAAGGCAAATTTAAACCTTGAAGAAAATATGACTTTGCGATGGGATATGATGAATAGTTTACGAAATAATTATACTCTCATTGGAATGTCTAAAAGTGACATTATTAATTTACTCGGAAAACCTGATGATAGTTTTTCAACAGTAAAAGATTTTAGATATTATCTTGGATACACCAAAAATGGGATAAATACAGGGTCTTTAACTGTGAAATTTGAAAACGGAATAGTAACGGAAATTGATGTGTGGCAAGGATAAACTACTCATAATAACTACACAAGATTGTCGATTATAATCCTATTAAACATACTACATGTATTTGTGTAAGTAATAAATTAGATGTGCTAACCTACATAGAGATCAAGTCGAGAACTAAAATTAACAGATGGGATCCGAACTTAAATTTCATTTAAATGCTGGTCTACAATACTAGAACAAAATTTTATTTTTTTTTGAACCACAAAAAAACCTGCAAAATTTATACTTTGCAGACTTTCAAAATTTTTAGTGACCTTGACGGTGCAGAATTCGAACCATTTACAAGAAGATTTAAAAATCTTGAATAATATTTATTAGTTTTATCTTTTAAAAATAATG
>SEBM01000883.1 GCA_004296145.1 Flavobacterium sp. | reverse complement strand
CTTCTAAAAAAGACAAGCCATTATAAAGTTGCTTATTAAAGACACAAACTAAGATATTGGTTCCTTTTTTATATAGTTTTAAAAATTCAATCAATTCAAATTTATCATATACACCAAATATGAGTCGATCAAAATTTTTAAGTTTTTTTTCTTCCTCTATTAAACAGGCATTATCAGTAAACACAAATTCTTCGCTAAATTTTTTTTTGAACATTTTTACAAATACTCTTTTATTATCGAGAAGCATCCCATCTGTAAGCAACTCCAAGAGTTAGTTTTTCTATAAACAGAAAATTTGCCGAAATATCTACTGCTACCGGTGCACCGCTAACAATTTTTACCATTGCGGCAGGTTTCAATTTTAGATTATTATTTATATCAAAAACATATCCGGCCATAGCATAAAAATGCATTTTTTGTGACGCAACAGAAACTTTTACATCATCATAAAATTTGGTTTCAAGAATTTGAGGAATTGAAACTCCCAAATACCATTGGTCAGAATGAAAATAGACACCTGCTCCTATGTTTGGGGATGTTTTTGTCAAAACTCCACTTAGGAAAGGATCGTCAGGATCATAAACATCCAGTTTATTAAAATCAACTGTCATAAAATCAAGTGCTCCACTAATTCCTAAAGACATCGTAACATTTTCTGAAATTCTTATCGGATATGAATAACTCGCAGCTAAAATTGTTTCTGTAGATGGACCTATCTGATCATTGATTATAGATATACCGGCACCTTGTCCATTTTCTGTGACAGGGGTATCTATTGAAAAATTAGCCGTTGTTGGTGCTCCGTCCAAGCCTACCCATTGCGTTCTGTAAAGTCCAAATATACTTGGTACACCTCTTGTTCCTGCGTAACCAGGATTTATAGAGAGCGTATTATACATATATTGTGTATATTGTGATTCCTGTTGACTAAAACATGGAAAAAGAAACACAGATGATAAAAATATTAGTAATGTTATTTTCATACACAATACTTTAATTTGATATAATCTGACTGGCTAGTCATTATTCCTAAATAAATAACCATTTTAATTAATAATAACTACCCTCTAAATGACAGATTTGTACAGATAGCTTTATAATTAGTGTACGAAGAGTAATCTCTGTTTGCTATATAAATAATGACTTCATAACTATGCAGGAAGTACATAAATTTATATTTCAAAAGTCAAAAGACTTAGAACCTAAAAGCAACAATTATATTTGTGCTAAGACCTATATTGTGTTTGTAGTATTCATAATTGTAGTTTAAAGGAATCAAAGAAA
>SEBM01000882.1 GCA_004296145.1 Flavobacterium sp. | reverse complement strand
ATATTATTTCACTTTTTTTACCCGCCGGATCTAATAATCTATTCGAATTGATATACAAACCAATAAAATCGTCATTTTTAATTCTTTCAACAATACCTAATGAACCTTTGTTAGAATATTGATCAGTATTTAATGAGCTAATTCGAGAATAAAAAGATAACCCTAACAAGAGTAGTGTTTTTCCACATCCTCTCATGCCATATATTATAAGGGGTCCTGGCTTCACAGATTCATTAAAAAATTTGTTGCCAGGGTCTACGAATAAAGCGGGCACATAATTAGGTTTTAAAGTTTGAGCATTATATGCATAGTCAAAACTCTGTAAAGTAAACGTCTCATTCCAAGAGTCAACAACATGGCGATAAGTATTTTTTATATCATAGATAAGATCTCCAAAATTTGGAATTCTTGTATTTGTAACCTTTTGAATCAGGAGTTTTCCATAGTTTTCGAAATGTGAAAGGATTCTATTCTCCTTGTCTGTGAGCTCTTGATTGTTTTTTTCTTTCCTCTCTATGAATTTTTTAGATAATCGTAAAATACTATTCCCTATCCAGTTTATATCCCCTAACCTCATTTCTGAGCTTTGCGTTCCGTCAGATGTGGAATTTAAGTCTATGACGACCAATTTGATCGAGTTATCAATCTGGTCAACCCTTTTAGTCCCTTGAGTGAGATTTGAAACCAAAATATTACCAGGATGTAAATCGTTGTGACTTTTACCATTATTTTTAAATACTTCAAGTATTTCTAGTAAGTCGATAACTATTTGAGTTACTCTTTCTATAGAAATATCCGATTCCATCTCTTTTTTTAATGGACTTCCGACAACATAGTCAAGCACACAAATATGGCAGGGAATAATTACACCATTAAAGTCGACATCTTCATCAAAATAATCATGAATCTCAACTATGTGTTCATTATCAAGTTGTGAATGCTGGTTACATTCATTTTCGAAATTCTTGCTAAATAATTCATAAATCGCTTTTGGGATTATTTTAAGTACTCTCTTTTTAGGTATTTTGTCTTTAGAAGTTGCGATATAAGTTACTCCGTAAAATCCTCTCGCAATAGAATCTTCTAATTTAAACCCATTGACCTCCTTAGGAAGAACATCGAGAGGAAAACCATAATTCATATCGCATTTTGGACATTTATCAGACAGCTCTTTCTCGGAGTAGTCTTTTTCAGGACAGTTAAAACAACAGTATTTATCCATTTTTATTTATTTCAATAAAAAAAATCTCAGGGCAATGTGATAATTAGCGATACACTTATAAT
>SEBM01000881.1 GCA_004296145.1 Flavobacterium sp. | reverse complement strand
GTATATAACTTTATAGAAGTTTTAAAAAAATGAATATAAAAAAATTATTACCATGAAAAAACCTTTATTGCTAATCATCTTTCTAATTTCTTTTTTTGGATCTTCCCAACAGGTTCTAATGAAAAGAACTCCCTCTCAATTATTTTTTCTTTGTCTCGCTAATGGAACTTCAATAGCAAACACTTGTGGAAGCAATAATTTTGATCCAAACTATAATAGCTATTGGATTGCTATAGAATATTCAACTGTAACCATGGGATTTACATCCCCTACTCCTGTTACTATTGCAAATGAAACAGTTGGAAGTACTACTTTCAATTGGCTAAATCCAGGACAAGAAATCAATTCAACTGCTATCACTAATCCGAATCCTGTAACCTTTAAAATAAAGAGTGTCTGGGCAGATTGCAACGGCGACACCAATAAAGATGCTCTATATATTACCGTAGATTTTCCTATGCTACAAACTAACGGATTTCCAATTCCCGTTGGTCAATTAATTAGACTATTATCACCTACGCTAAACAGTTATCCGTCAAATACTCCAATGTTAGATTCTACACAATTATGGTTTGAGTGGGACGGAGCCCAATGGAATCAATATAATTTTAGTAATATGGGATATCCTATTGTTGATGGAGTTTGGAGATTAGGTTTCCTCTCAGTAAATGAGGAGATCAAAAAAAATAATACCATCACTATTTATCCAAATCCAGCCGGAAAATTCATTAAAATTCAGACAAAAGAGAATGATACAAAAGTATTTGGGTATAAAATCGTTGACATGGTTGGTAGAATAGTTAAAGATGGGACTTTAAAATCTAGTGATCAAATTAATATTGAAAATCTAACCAGTGGAAACTATATTATGCAATTAAAAACAGAAAAAGAAATTTTAGTTGAGAAATTTATTAAAGATTAGTATTCCGGCTTTATTAGCAATGGCTTATTGCAAATAACTTCTGCTATTTACTTGATGTTAAAATTAGGTATCGCTAAAATTAAGATATTTATTTCCGAAACCGTTCTGCTTAACAGAGCGGTTTTTTGTTATTTTTACTAAAGGTTACTAAATGAATAAAACGATGAATACAAATCAAACCTCGATCTACTACCGCGACAAAAGAGCAGATTTAAAAACTGACGACCTCATCGAGATTGGCTTTACGTCAAACTATAGCACAACAAGAAAATCAAAATACATTTAAGATTCAAATGGCTAAACCAAATAAAACCAACGAAACAGAAGTCAACGTTACCGATTTCATCAACACATATGTTGAAAATG
>SEBM01000880.1 GCA_004296145.1 Flavobacterium sp. | reverse complement strand
AATATAAAGTTTATCTTGTTTTTAAAGTACATTTCATACAAATTCATGAAAAGTTTCCTACCTTCAGTACTTTGTTGTTTTAAATCGGTTTTCAATATGATTCTTAATTGTAAACTTTCAGGATATTTTCTCAAGATATTTTCTAAAAGTTGTTGTGTATGTTTACAATGTCCACAAAAAGGACTAGATATCAATGTTATTACTAAATTTGCTTCTAAATTACCCAAAACTATTGGTATTGTAGGAAGTTCTAATTTCCTTTCACTTATTAATGTATTTTTAAAAGCTTCGTAATTTCTTATAAACCGATTGGCTTTAAGTTGAAATTCTTTCAATTGTTTCTGAGAAGTAAGCATTCCTTTTATTAAAACCCAAACAAGAGCAATAGTTGAAAAAATTAATGCAAATAAAATTATTGACAGGAGAGTGATATTTACACTAAAACTTGTTATTGAAAGTATATAAAACAATTCAAAAAAAACTACTGAAATGATTACTAAACAAACTGGACACCATTTGCGCTCTATAAATTTTTGATAATATAATGATAGAAAGACAATTGGAGTAGCAGCTAGAAGTATTGCTCTTTGTATAGAAAAGAAATCTACCTCGCGGTGAAAGATGAAAAAAAAGAATAACCCAAAAAATTGTGATGCAAATAGCAAAATACTTAAATCACTAAAATTAATTAATTTAAAGACTTTCCATTTTTCAGATCCAATTACATCGTTACAATTGGTGGATATTGAAAAGTTGCAAAACTTGTCTGCCAATTCACTTTTTACTCCAAACAAATCTTTTAAAGCAATAATAGAAAAGATAAGACCTATGAAGGGCAAAATAAAAAAGAAAGATAATTTAATTTCAAATTGTGACGTAACAATTAGAAAAAGAGTAAAACATATGGCGGGCAAAATATAAAGGGCTTTATTTTTTATTTTTGTTTCCTCAATTACACTTTTCTCTGCTATAAGAACAATATCATTCCATCGAGATTCTAATAAGTCGTTGGAAATTATTTCCATCCTTTTCTCATTGAAATAATAATAATGAATTCCCTTTTTTTGTATGTAATGTAGTTGAGGTGCCTTGCCTTCCTCTTTTATAAGTGCGATAAAATTATTTGGCAATAAATTTAAGTCCGAAATTGGGACACGGATAGCTTTATTAAGAATATTGAAAAAGTTTAAAGTATCAACAATAGATAGTAAAGAAGGAAAATCAGGATGTGATTGCACTTGAAATGCGAATTCATATTGATCAATATTTATGTTAATTTTTTTTAAATA
>SEBM01000879.1 GCA_004296145.1 Flavobacterium sp. | reverse complement strand
GATAGCGGACCTGTATTATTATGAAATCAAATCAAAACTCAAAGCCTCACTTTCTGTTCCGTTTATAATAATCGAAAGTTCGTGAAGCCCTGTATGAAAAACGCGTGTTGTAATAATCTTAAACGATTGATTTCTTTCAACTTTAACCAATTGCTCCGGCTGATAGATTTTCTCACTTATTTTAAAGACTTTTTTTGCCAGATGACCTTTTGCTTTTTTATAATGAACAGCATATTCTAAACGAACTGTTTTGGGTTCTTTGTTTAGATTTTTTAAGTTGAATTGAAACTGCAGATACTCTCCAATTTTCACAACAGGAGTTTTAATTTCAAAATCAGAAAGTTCAATATTAGTGCTTTCCAAACCATAATGACTCAGTATTTCCGGATGTCCCTGTTTTAATAAAGTGCGGCAGCCGTGTTTAATAATCGCATCGGTTTCTTTAGAAAATCCTTTCCATTTTCCGGCAATTTCCAACACTAATTCAGGATTATCTTTTGCAATATCATTTAAGTTATTGGCTACGCTGCGGCGCACATATTCTGACGGATCGTTTTTAAGGTTTTCTAAAATGGGTAAAATAGAAACGGGGTCTTTTTTAAGAAACGGAATCGCCATTGCCCACGGTAATCTCGGGCGAGAACCTTCGCTTGACAATCGACGGACATGATGATTTTCGTGCGTGGACCATTTGACCATTTCATCGATCATTTTTACTTTATATTTTAAAATGAAAGGTCGTACCGCAAACTCGCAACTAATAAATTGGGTGATGGAAACAAAGGCTTTCGCCGAAGTTTTAAAATCTTCTAAGCCATAGGTTTCGATATAATCGGCAAAAAAGATAAAAGCCAGATTACCTTCGGTAAAATTCTTTTTTCTGAGATTATGTATGACTTTATCAATGATAACAACTGCTTCGGGAAAATTTTCAGGCATGAATTTATGAAAAACAACTGTGGTATGTTTCATACGTTCTTTCCATTCTTTCTGGGCAAAATCACCTTCATAAATTGTCTTTATGAATTTTTGTTTATCAAATATTGGATGAACTTCGGCGACAGCCTGACCAAAATTTTCGTAGAAAGCAACTGAGTATATATCTTTGATTAATCCCATAATCTTGTTTGATTGAATTTCAAAGATATTAATCAAAAACTATTATTTTAATAAGAAACCTGAAAGTTTTTCGATATTAATTTTACATACTTTTCCTGTTATAATAGTATTCTTTTTTAATGGTTTAAAATTTTTAGAACTTGTTTAACTTTCAAATCCACAAAATAAGTT
>SEBM01000251.1 GCA_004296145.1 Flavobacterium sp. | reverse complement strand
GTCTATCTACGTCATCAATTATTATGAAAATTCTTTTATTGAGCCGTTTAAGAAGTTTTTCTATATTTTCAAAATATTCTAAATTAGAATCTTCACTGATCCAAGCTTTTGGCAAATATTTGGTTAGATTGAAAACACTATTAATTTGAGTTAAGTTATTTGCATATCTCCGCATTAAAGATCCAGTGTATATATATTTCGACAGCTCATCGTCTAAAGTTTTAAAAAAATCATTAGTGAAACTATCTGACTGAGACGTAAACCATGCATTAAAATTTACTACAATCGTATTTTGATCTTTAGCCAACTCATCTGTTGTAAAATTCAAAAAAGAAGTCTTCCCCTCCGCCCACTTATTTACAATCCCTACAATAAAGCTTCTATCCTCATTAAAACTTATATTAGAAATTTGCTTAACAAGACTTTCATATACTTGCTTGCGTTCAAATTTGTCATGATTTAGTAACTTCAGAGGTAAATCCACGATCAAATCACCACTATAGTTTGGTATATTATCTCGGATTCTATTGGCAATAAGAATAACGATAACAATAGCCAAAAGAAAAAATGGAAAATCCAAAAATGCTAATCCTTTCTTATCAAATCCATAAAGCAAAGTAAAAATGTAATTATAATCAAATAATCGCTCCTTTAGATAGAGGAACAATGGTATAAATATCAATACAATGCAATGGTATCTAACATTGTACTGAGTATGTAGTAATTTTATAATTATATAATAAAGAGTGTAAAATGATAACAGTATTGTTAATACTGTTTGAAAAAAAGTAAGTCTTTCTTTATAAATAGTGCAAATAACTTGATCTACAATATGTTTATCAAACAAATAAGAGATATAACCGCCTAATAAAGAAGCAAACAATAAAAATAGAAGAGTATAAATTAACTTACGTATCTCATCTGAGTCCCTCACAGTTGCCTTTTCGAAAATTTCATCATTCATTTTGAGCGTTTTGATGGAATAAAATTAATGTTAAAAAGATATTTCTAACTAATTAAATTATTGAGAAATATAGTACTAAAGGTTAGAATTATTATTGAATGACTAATTTATCGCTAGGGATCAATGATGGTAGGTTTCCTATTAAGCTTAGAGATCAAATTTGTGTCTAAAGTTAAATTACGATTTATTTCAAGTTCAAGAAGTGCTTTTTCGAAAACTTTACGTTGCTCTATTCTCATATCGCTTTCATAAAGTGCTGCATGTCCTCTGAAAATATTTTTAGTTCCATTAGTGCAATAAACATCTGATATGTTTGTCAAAAGTATTTCAATATCAAATGCATAGCCATTAGGATTGATATACGAACGAAAAATTTTTAAACGATTTTTAAGTAGTGTAATGATTATTTTCTGATAATCATGAAATTTACCATCACGTATTGCTGCCATCATAAAATCTTTAGACACACCTCTAACGTTGTTAATAGTAGTCGAATCTAAAACATTCCATGCCTCAACCTTCTCCAAGTCCTTTATTAATGGATAGCATTTTTGACAGTATCCACGTGCCAAGTGACTCCATTCATTTCCAATGCAATTATTGCAACTTTTATACTTATTCCAATTAGCCATTTCTAGGTTTGATTTAAAAGATTTTTATTTATATTAATCATATCATCTAGATATGCAAATCACACACATCAATCTTAAAATTATCTTTTGAAAAACCATCATTCATTTAACATTACAGTAAATCAAAATATATCGACAAAACTTCTCTCAAATTCTTTACAGAAAGTTAAGTTCTTAAATGTTTTTTAAATATCCAAAATCCCAATTTTTTCTTTCATTTTGCGACATCAACATTGACCTTTGAACATAATTGAAGTTGATTATTATCTCAAAGTATTTTTGATATCTTCGGCTCTAACAATTAACGTCTTAAATTTTTTAATGCAAATGGATGCAGGTAAAAGAACCATCAATGATATTTTCAACGGCAATAGAATATTAGAAATTCCGTTTTTTCAACGAGCTTACGTATGGGGTGAAGATCAGTGGCAAAGGCTGCTGGACGATATGGAAGCTATAAGCAGTTTAAACAAGCCATATTTTTTAGGCTCGCTTATCTTAAAACAACAGCAAAAACCAACAGGTAGTTCCGTAGGTGATGTCAGAACAGTAATCGATGGGCAGCAGCGAATAACCACACTTAATATCTTTTTTAAAGTGTTGTGTATGAAAAATCGTCAAACTCATTTATTTGATAGAACATTTCGTTTGAACGATAATAACATTGCCCTGTTGCACAATCGCCATGATCTCCAATCCTTTAAGAAAGTTTTGAACCTTACTAGCTTGGACGAAATAGGTGATGGTGATAACATTTTAGCAGCATATAATTACTTTAAAGAATTCTTGAACCCTGATAAACTTGATATTCAGAATATTCTTGGAAGTGTTCTATTTGTTGGGATTGATCTTGATGCTAGTGAAGATGAACAACAAATTTTTGACACTATCAACTCTTTAGGAGTTAAATTGACTACAGCGGAACTATTAAAAAATTATTTCTTCAACAGAGATGATCTAGCTAGCTACAGTGAATTTTGGGAAGAGGTTTTTGAAAAGGATGATAAGACCCGAGACTATTGGGATATGGAGATTACTACAGGTAGATTGAAGAGGACATTCATTGATTTATTCTTCTATTCATACCTTCAGATCAAGATCCAGGAATCTACATTAAAAGTTAAAACTGATGATAAAATAGAGTTCTCGAAAGTAGAAACATTGTTTGATTCCTACAAAAAGCTAATCAAAGATTATCATCTTGACAAGAAAACCATTTTATCTGAGATCAGGAAATATGCTAAATTGTTTTATGAAAATTTTGACCACGACATAATTGAAAATGAATTGATTGCAGATTTTGGAATTGAAAGAATTAATGCAATAATTTTCGGCCTTGATACGTCCACGCTTATACCCTATGTTTTATTTATCTTAAAAAATGTCAAGGATGAAAAAGAAAAGAACAAAATATTTGAATTTCTTGAGTGCTACTTAATGCGGAGAATGGTAGTTCACGCAAGCACAAAAAATTATAATCAGTTGTTCACTGATCGATTAATTTCTAATGAGATCTTATCACTATCCCAACTCCAAGACTATATTGCTAAAAGTTCAGATAAAGTTAATTATTTGCCAACAGATGCAGATCTAAAATACGGTTTTGAAAATTCATATTTAGTAAATAAACAATCAGCAGGAATCCTTTACTTTATAGAATCTAGAATACGTAATAGGAAAAGGCATGGCACTCAATTACTAGGAATTAGTAAATATAGTTTAGAACATTTGATGCCAAAAAAATGGGAAAACCACTGGGGGCGATTGACAAATAAGGATGCCAGAGATTATAGAAATAATATAGTTTATACTCTAGGAAATTTAGCAATAATTACCCAATCATTAAATGCATCTATCAGAGATGCCAATTGGAAAACAAAGAAAAAAGGAAAGGGTAACAAAGATGGTTTAATTCAGTATTCAGCAGGAATAGAAACACTATCATCGTATCTGGATCTTGAACAATGGAATGAAAGTGAAATTGAAAAGAGGGCTAAGTTTTTATATAATAAGGCTATAAAGATGTGGCAAGTCGAAAATTAAATCATTCTCTGTTCATTCCTCGCTAACTCACACAACTTTCCATATTATTAAAATAAACGGATTAAGGAACTGCTGATGCAAACAAACAAATATAGAAATGAAATAGATGTGCTAGCTGACATCAATCAATTAGTTAGCTCTGAAAACTATATTGAGGTAATCGTTGAGATTTTGTTTCGAGATTTCATGGGATCTGCTGAGAAGATTGCAAATTCTAATTCCGCTGAAGTAATAAGCTACAATGAGTTAGCATTTTTGATTGGGAATTGGATTAAAAATTATTCCATAAAAGAAGCACCTAACGATCCAAAGATTTTAATAAAGAAAACCGATGATGTTCTGTTAGAATATCATAACAGCATGTTTTTCAATAATTTGGATCTAAATGTCAAAGATATAAGTCTTTATAAGAAGTTTGAGAATGGGTCTTTATTTAAAGAAGCTTTTTTCTACTCATCTACGGCAGGGTATGATAGGCAATACATTGATTTATTATGTAAAAAATATGCTCATGATAAAAGCTGGTTAAAAAATAATAAAGGAATTGATCTTGATCTTTTGTCAGTTTTTTTTAAAATGATTAAAGATAGGCTAGACACAAGGCTTCATCTTCTCCAAATGCTCAAACGTAGATTAAACTCTAAAGAAAAACAAGACGTTTTTATATTTACTTTAAAGGATTTGGCAGGAACTAATAAAGAATACTTATCGATTATAAAAGCACTTACCATACCCTTAGAAGCTGGTCAGAATAAAAATTACCACGATATTGCTGATTATAATGAATTTTTAAATAGGCCAATAATTGGCTTAGAAAATGAAAGGTATTTTATACCATTACCATATTTTGTTGCTGAAGCTTTATATGAATCGCCATTTTATTGGATGAATGAAGATAAGGATTACGCTCCAATTGCTTCAAATAATCGTGGAATGGTTGCAGAAGATCTCGTCTTTCAAAATGTATCAAAAATCTTCGGAAACCAATTTGTTAATCGAAATATAAAAATCAAGATTAACAAGACAAAAACACTAACGGATATCGATGTCATTGCGTGGACTAAGGATACGGCAATAATTTTTCAAGTTAAAGCCAAAAAATTAACTGCACTCTCCAAAAAAGGCGAGCTAATGGCAATTAAATCTGACTTTACAAAAGCAATTGTTAGTGCAAACAAACAAGCAGAAACATCTATTGATGCACTTCAAAACAACAACAATTACTTTTTTGAGATGGCCGATGGAAAGGAGTTTTGCATGCCAAATGTTCAGCGCTTTCTTACTCTAATTGTTTTACTTGATCAATATCCTGCCATTTCACACCAGACACATATATTATTAGGGGAAAAAATGGAAAAGCCACCTATTGCATTTAGCATTTTTGATTTAGAGACATTAGTTAACTACTTGGAAACTGGAGATAGATTCGCGGATTATATTTATAAAAGAACAGAATCAAGCAAATATTATAGAGGTGCTAATGAAATGCAATATTTAGGATACTATTTAAGATATGGGATGAATCCGCTTGAGAAAGATGAATATGTGTATATTGATCCTTCGTTTGGACAAAAAATGGATGCTAAGGAGCATGAAACAAGAATAAAAGATTTTAAGCGTTCTTCAATTAGTATTGGTAGAAACGAGCTATGTCCATGTGGAAGTGGAAAAAAGTTTAAGAGATGCCATTTAACATAGTAAATTCCATTACATTTTTACTTGTTAAGTCTTCTTGAAACCATAATCCAAAAGTTGATAAGTGATCTTAATTAAAATAAGCTAAATCGCCCTAAAACTATTATTTTGTAAATTGTTCACTAGAAGTAATTAGTTATTTGCTAACGTATTATAACAAGTGCCAATGTTTGCTTTTTCAGCTATTTTTGCTTTTTTATGATTTACTGATAAAGAATCTAAATATTGGATAAATTTATCTTGTAAGTGCGTGTATTTTTTTATAGAAGTGATTGTAGATATAGATTGCATCGATCTTTTCAGAATTTAAATCGTAAGTATTACTTGAAGTAAGCTCTTGTCGTTGTCCATCATAAAATCTATAGAAGGTTTTAGTATTTACAAATCCTTTGGTATGGACAATGTAAATAAACTGAAAAGGAAACTTGACCTCATTCCCTTCAAGCTTAAAATGATAAGCATAGTGATGTAACTTATATGATGGAACTTCATTTTTGAAAGCGCTCTCAATCATCGGAGTTAAATAAATTGCGAGATTTTTCTTTAGTAGATTGAATAAATATTGAATGTTTCCGTCTGAACTTTCCATGGAAGAAAATTCAATGCCATTTTGCTTAGGAATGTACTTTGGATCTTTTAGTAGATGAAGTTTAACATCTGATTCGTTTAAAAAATAAATGGATTTTTTTTTGCTTGTAAAACCGAATTCTTTATAAACGATATTTTGATTTCTTTGAACGGAAAATTCGTTTGTTTCAAACTCAACAGGATAACCAACCTTGTTAAATAATAAAATTACAGGTTTTGTTAAGGAAATTGCATCAAGTCTTTAGTCATATAATCTCCTCCTTAACTCTGAGTCACTACTTAAAAGCTATAGGATTTGAAGTACAT
>SEBM01000250.1 GCA_004296145.1 Flavobacterium sp. | reverse complement strand
CATTAGTGGCGATTTTTACAATGTAATGGGCCTACCGGTCAGCCGGTTGATCAGGGAACTGGAGAAAATGAATGAGCAGCACTAGTACTTAATAATGCATAAACCTCGATAGCTTTATGAACTATCGGAGTTTTATAAAATGCTGAACACAATTCAACAGATCAGTAGTACATTTCTAAACCTGACCAGCGTTTAACCTGTTTCCATGTTGCTTTCATCTTTTATATCTGCCAGCGTTCGGCTGTACAATACTTTCAGCAAAGCATCTCTTGCCTCCGCCATCACAGGGTTGATACGGCAGGTAATCTGATCGCAGTTATCACATTTTTTATAGAAATTGAGGCTTACACAACTCAGCATGGCTATTGGACCATCTACAACACGAATGATGGCAGCTAAATTCGTTTCTTCGGGTGGTTCCTTTAGTCGGTACCCACCACAACGACCCCGGTAACTTTCCAGAAAACCTGCATTTTTCAGCTCCAGCAGAATATTTTCAAGAAACTTGAGCGGTATATTTTTCCGACGGCTGATGTCGCCAATGAGGAGTGGGCCTTTATCGTAGTGGGCACTTAAGTAGCTTAAAGCCTGGAAAGCGTATTGTGTTTTCTTAGAAAGCATTCTTCAATTTTTCTAAATATTTTCTTTAAATTAATCCCTATTCGTTTTGTAGACATTTATATTTAACATTTAAACGCTATATGGATTGTATTAAAAGAGCTTATAAGAACATTAGTCTTAAATTGTTGCTAAATATTTAATTCCGAATGGCTATCGTGGAATGACTTTGTTTCCGTTCGTTCTGGTTAAATATGATCGTGATAAAGAAAACAGGATTTTTTTAAATCACGAAAAAATCCATCTGCGTCAACAACTGGAAATGCTTATCATTCCTTTTTTTATCTGGTATTTTCTCGAGTTTGTAATTCGTTTCATAAAATGTAAAGATAAAGATGTAGCTTATCGCAATATCAGTTTTGAAAGAGAAGCTTATAAAAACGAAAGAAATTTTAATTACCTCAAAAAGCGTCCTTTTTTTAGGTCTTTACATTATTTAACTTTAAAACAAAAATAGATTTTGAACCAGGAAATTCATATCCATTTTCCCAATCATATTTCTTTGGCAATAAAACGCGAAGACCTGATTCATCCTTTTGTTTCGGGGAATAAGTTTAGAAAACTAAAATACAATTTACTTCAGGCGAAAGCTGAAAATAAAAATACACTACTGACTTTTGGCGGTGCATTTTCCAATCATATTGCGGCTGTTGCTTTTGCAGGAAAAGAACAGGGTTTTAAAACTATCGGAATTATTCGCGGAGACGAACTTTTTGATAAAATAGAAGAAAATCCGACCTTGAAATTTGCTCAGGAAAACGGAATGCAATTTGAGTTTGTTTCAAGAGAAGCATATAGGGATAAGAGTGAAATTTCTTTTTTAGAAAAACTAAAAGACAAGTTTGGCGACTTTTATTTAGTTCCGGAAGGCGGCACAAACGAACTCGCCGTAAAAGGCTGTGAAGAGATTCTGACTGATGAAGATGCTGTTTATAATTACGTCTGCTGCGCTGTAGGAACAGGCGGAACAATTTCGGGATTGATTAATTGTGCAGCTGAAAATCAGAAAATTTTAGGATTTCCGGCGTTAAAAGGTGACTTTTTACAAGATGAAATTCGTATTTTTGCAAAAAAAGATAACTGGAATTTAATTTCTGACTATCATTTTGGAGGTTATGGCAAGATAAATTTAGAATTAATCGAATTTATAAATTCTTTTTTGGAAGAAAATAAAGTGCCTTTAGATCCAATTTATACAGGAAAGATGGTTTTTGGCGTTATAGATTTAATCCATAAAAATTACTTTCCTTCGAATTCAAAAATTTTACTCATTCACACTGGCGGACTGCAGGGAATTGAAGGAATGAATTTAAAACTGAAGCAGAAAAAATTACCAATACTCAAAAAGAATGTTTAAAAAAATAATATCACTTTTTATAATCGCAGCATTGGCAAGCTGTTCATCAAGTAAGCCGGCTATTGCAACAACCAAAAAAGCGGCTGCGATACAGAAAACGAGAACGGCTTCAGTAAAAAGAGGGGCTGCTTCTAAACCTACTGCAAAATATCCTTCTACAAATAATACAACTGAAGTTATTCAGTCTACATCAAAAACAGTTGTAACCAGCGACTTAATCAATAATTATGTTTTGCAATACAAAGATATTGCAATGATAAATATGCAGAAATACGGTATTCCGGCAAGTATTATCCTGGCGCAGGGAATTTTAGAATCGGGTGCGGGAAGAGGAGATTTGGCTGTCGAAGCCAATAACCATTTCGGAATAAAATGCCACAGTGACTGGCTGGGAGAAAGTGTTCGTCATGACGATGATTCCTCTCAGGAATGTTTCAGAAAATATCCCGAAGCCTCAGAATCGTACAAAGATCACGCGTTATTTTTAGTTGGTAAAAAAAGATATGCAACCTTATTTACTTACGAAAAAGACGATTATAAAGCCTGGTCAAAAGGCTTGCGCGCTGCAGGTTATGCAACAGATCCAAATTATCCGGATAAATTAATCAGTTATATTGAGCGTTACAATCTACATCAATATGATTGTCAGGTTACAGGCAAAACGTATGTGGCGATTAATAAATCAGCTCCGGCAAGAAGTTCATCTTCGGTTGCATCTTCAGATCTAAAGATCAATATGAACTCCAATGATCCGAATTTATATGAAGTTCAAAAAGGAGATACTTTATATTCCATATCTAAAAAATTCAACCTGTTGGTTGATGATTTAAAACAAAAAAACAATCTGACTGATAATGCGCTTTCGATAGGGCAGAAGTTGAGGGTTAAGTAAAAAAGTTTTCAGTCTCAGTTTTCAGTCTCAGATCAAGTCTTATGAAAAGAAAAATCTCAATTTTTGTTTTTATTTTTGCAGTGTTCTTAAGTATAAGACTTTTTTGTGGTGTTTATGTTCATGATGAATTTGCAGAAAAGATTTTTTTTATAAAGCACAGACCAATCTGGAAATGGGAATTTTATTCTCCTTTAGGAATGTCAGATGGAAAATTTGAAGAACTTTCGAGAGAAAAACAAATAGAACAAAAATATTTTGATGAGTTTATTAAAGATCAGGGACTAAGTAAATAATCTAAAATCTGAACTCTAAAATCTAAAATTTTAAAAATCAGAAATCTAAAATCATAATGATATATAAAAGAAGTAGTCAGCTTTTTGCTGAAGCAGAAAAAGTAATTCCCGGAGGAGTAAATTCGCCAGTTCGTGCTTTTAAAGCCGTTGGGGGAAATCCGATTTTTGTAAAAAGTGCCAAAGGTGCTTATTTATATGATGAAGACGGAAATAAATTAATAGATTACATTAACTCCTGGGGACCAATGGTTTTGGGTCACGCGTATCAGCCTGTTGTTGATGCTGTGATTGAAAAAGCAAAACTGGGAACTTCTTTCGGAATGCCGACAGAACTGGAAACAGAAATTGCTGCTTTGGCTGTTTCTATGGTTCCGAATATTGATAAAATACGTTTTGTAAATTCTGGTACAGAAGCTTGTATGAGTGCGATTCGTCTGGCTCGCGGATTTACAAAAAGAGATAAAATTATCAAATTTGCAGGTTGTTACCACGGACATTCTGATTCGTTTTTGATTCAGGCCGGAAGTGGGGCTGTGACATTTGGTTCGCCAAATAGTCCAGGCGTTACAGAAGGAACTGCAAAAGATACTTTGTTAGCGAAATACAATGATTTAGAAAACGTAAAAACGTTAATCGAAGCGAATAAAGGAGAAATTGCCGCTATTATTATAGAAGCAGTTGCCGGAAATATGGGCTGTATTCCTCCTCAAAAAGGTTTCTTAGAAGGATTAAGAGAATTGTGTACCGCAAACGGAATCTTATTGATTTTTGATGAGGTTATGACAGGTTTCCGTTTGGCAAAAGGCGGTGTTCAGGAATTGTATAATATCAATGCTGATATCGTGACTTTCGGAAAAGTAATCGGAGGCGGACTTCCGGTTGGTGCTTTTGCGGCACGTGAAGAAATCATGAATTATTTAGCTCCGCTTGGACCAGTTTACCAAGCTGGAACATTATCAGGAAATCCTTTGGCAATGGCTGCAGGGTTAGCGATGTTACAAGCTTTGAATAATGACAAGGAAATTTTTACCCGTTTAGAAGAAAAAACAGCTTATTTAGAAGCAGGAATCGACAGGGTTCTAAAAGCAAATAATGTTGTTTTTACCATCAACAGAGTAGGTTCTATGATTTCGGTACATTTTGATCCAAATCCGGTTACCGATTTTCAAACGGCTGCAAAAGGAGATAACGAAACCTTCAAAAAATTCTTCCACGGATTATTAAATGAAGGTGTTTATATTGCGCCATCTGCATACGAAACCTGGTTTATTACCGATGCGTTGACTTATGAAGATTTAGATTTTACAATTAATGCCATTGATAAAGTTTCAAAAACATTTTAATTTAAAAAAAACTCCCATTCTAAAATGGGAGTTTTTTTTTGAATTATCTTGAGGTATTGGCAAACAAAATTGCTCTGTCTAAAATTTCATCTTTTCCTTCCTGTATCCCTTTTATAGTTTGATTTACTTCAATATCAGGAACAATTCCAATACGTTGGGCTTCTTTTTTATTAGGATAAAATACTCCATAACAGGTAAATGAACTCCAAAGACCTTTGATGATTTGAAATCTGTAGTTATATCCATCTGCTCCGGCTGTCTGATTTCCAATAATTGTAGCTTTTGGGGCAACTTGTAACGTCATTGCAGAATATTCAGAATGACTTATCGATTTTTCATTCACCAAAATAATAACATTTCCTTTGTAATAATCGGGATTTACTTTTCCGCAATTACTAAGTTCCGCATTTTTTCTCCAGATAAAACGTCCTGGTGAAGTTAAATCCGCATCAATAGATTTTACAAATTCTACTGGTTTAGGATTTAAATATTCTGCTATAGAATAGTTTGTGTTATGTGGATAACTTCGAATATCAAAAATAATGGCTTTAGTATTTTTAAAGTTTTCCATCATGGCCGGAACATCTTCAACAGCTAATGCACCCATGTTTGTATACCCAATATCATTTTCTAATAATTTGTATTTCTCTTTATTGTTCTCATAATTAACCTTCAGTTTTTTATACGGATATCGATTTACACTTTTTACTGCAGTTTTGCCCTCTCTTATAAATTCTATTTCAGCTGTATTTGTATTTCCATTAAAAATGGCCCAATAAATAGCGTTCAACATGGCAGGATAATTAGAAGCTTCAATATATTTTTGATTTTCTTTTATTAAATCGCCAATCGGTTTCCCTTCTATTTTAGTAATTACATCACCAATTTTAACATCATTTATTTTTGATAAAGAATCATTAACAAACCCGGTAACAATTGCTTTGTTGTCAATGAATTTTACCTCAAACGGAATAAAATTACTCCCAAATTTAGCAAACAGCTTATTTGCACCAAAAGAAGCGTGTGAATCATTTAATTTGGCACTAAATTCTTTTAACGATAAGTAATAATCAATTTCAGAAGCAGGATTAATAGTTCTTGGCAGGAATTCATTTAAAGTCAAATCCCATTTTTGATCCATTTGATATTTGTATGGGAAGAAATATTCAACATAATTCCAAAAACGAAACAAAACCAGAAGACGTACGTTTTTGTCTTTGTCATCAAATTTCTCATATTCTGTTTCATTTTTAAATTCAATTCCTTTTTCAACATAATATTGTTGTCCCTGAATTTTATTTTCTTCGATAAATTTTAGTTTTTGAGAAAGGCTTTTAGAGAAAAATTTCGTTTTTTGTGTCCAGGATAAATCAAAATTTTTATCAAAATAATCCACTTTTTCTGTTGAAGTTTCAGCTTTGTAAGCTTTGACTTCGCCTAAAGAAGCAATCCAGTTTTCCATGACATTAGAGAAATCAGCATCCGTTTTTGCTTCTTCTACTTTTGGTAAAATATCAAAAAGCTGCTGATCCCAATTAAATTTTCCGCTCGCAACATTTGGATGGTAATATTTTAAAAATCCCCAGATTTTGCATGTTGCCGCAAGCTTTTGGTTTTCGGTTATGGTTGAATTGGCAAACCCAATTTGGGTAATAAAAAGAATTAGGAATAAAATGGTTTTTCTCATTTGATTAATTTGTGGTTTTTTGGATATTAGTTCCCCAAATAT
>SEBM01000878.1 GCA_004296145.1 Flavobacterium sp. | reverse complement strand
CATTTCTTTAATGCTAAAACTTCCTTATCTTTTAATTCTAATAATTTTACCTTTATCATAATTTTTTATTTTACATATTTAACTTTTACTTCGATATTAAAATTCATATACAGCATACTGCTTTCAGATAAATTATATTTTTTCATAAATTCATCAGAAATATCCCATTGCTTTGCTTTTAATTGTTTTACAGAAAGATATTGTCCTTTACCAGTAATTCTTCCGTTTATGGTTTCATAACCCGCTTGCGTCATTACCGTTTTCATATACTCATTACTTGGAGCAGCTAATATATCTATTGTATCAAAATTAGTAATTTTTTTGCCTCCGGTAATTTGATGGATATAACCCATTGTTTCCAAATTCTGTATCTGAGACATTTTTACCATTTGTATCTCTCCCTCGGTAATACCTATCAATTTCATCTGCCTCAATGTAATATAAGCCTGCGTAGGAATTCCTTTTCCTTGTACCAATGGTACTTTTACATCATCTATCCAGTTTGGCAAATCCTGAAGAAAACCGTGGTCGAATATAAATGTTTTAGTTTTGTTAACAAAGTGTCTTCTAAAATATCCGCTGGAACTACCATAATCAACTATTGTTTCATATCCAATTCCATATTCGCTTCGTAATTCATCTTGAAAATCAAAACCTTTTGGCTTGTAATTTACATCAATACTGTCAAATAATCCTTCCACATAGCCCATTCTTCCATTTTCATACTTTATGGTATCGGCAATCTCTTCTAAAGTTTCTTCCAGTTTTTCTTTACTTACTTTCCCCCATTTTTTGTTGAATTTAGAAAGGTCTGCTTTAGTAAATTCTTCTATTACCTCGCCCTTGTACATTGCAACATAGTCTTCAGCAAACTTTCCTTCTTTTTGCCCGCTTAAGAAAATGACGCCATTTTCCGCCATTGTGTTACCAAGAGCTTTGTATTCTACGCCCAAGAAAATCTCCTGAGGTTCCAAAACTTTCAGTGTGTTTTTCTGGAAATTTGAAATATTGGTTTCTAAAACGGCCTTTAGAATTAAAGTTTTAAGATAAGTTTTTGCGCTTCCGTCTGCTAATTTTGTAAGCAATCTTGCTGCACCAATATAAAAACCGCCAACAAGGGTTAATCCTGCAATTGCAAAACCGCCAACAGTATAAATCTTCTCCCAAGTCTCCAGAAATTTTGCTCCACCTTCGCATTTCAAAATCTCCTCTTTGAATACCTGTATTGTAATGTCCGCGCCTGCCAAAGTGATATCTGCAATAGCCAGAAGCAGAAAATAGGGATTACCAGTT
>SEBM01000249.1 GCA_004296145.1 Flavobacterium sp. | reverse complement strand
ATTTAATATAATTCTCTAATTTTAATTCGATTCCGAAAAAATATAGTTGTAAAAAATTGTCTCTCACTTTATCAAAAATATGAATTTAAATTTCACGAAATTTCCAACGCTAAATACAGAAAGATTACTATTAAGAAGTTTTGACGAAAAAGACGCTGAACCACTCCATCAACTTCGATCTGATCCTGTTGTAAATGCTTTTGTTGGAAGAGATAATTCATCTACTTTAGAAAGTGCAAAAGCATATATTTTAAAAATTGAAGATTTAATTCAAAAAGAAGAATGTATGTATTGGGTCATTGCTTCAAAAATGGACAATAAATTTATAGGCTGTGTTTGCCTTTGGAATTACGATATTGAAAATGAAATTATAGAAATTGGATATGAAATGTTATCCGAATTTCAGGGAAATGGTTTTATGACTGAAGCGCTAAAAGCAGTAATTGATTTTTCTTTTAATGAAATGAATGCAAAACTCATCACTGCTTTTCCGTCATCAGATAATGTTAGTTCGGTTACGATATTAAAAAAACTGGATTTTGTTTTTGAAAACGAATCTTATAATAACAAGCACGACAACATAGAAAACATAACAACCTATACTTTAACATCTTACTAAGAATTTTCTATTTTCTATATTCTATATTCTATTTTCTATTTTCTATATTCTAATTTTTTTTATCTCCTAAAAACATCACTAAATTGATATAATAACCTTTCGATTAATCTTAAATCTTGTGTTACAATGTCTGATCTTCCCTGCATTTCCTGCTGAAATGCAATGTCTTTTTTATATGAAGTTTTTAAACCATCAGGAAATGAAACATCGATCAATAAATTTCCTTCTTTATCCGGAGTCAGAGAAACTGCTTTGATTTTGCCTTTTATTATTCCAAATTCTCTGTCTGGAAAATTAGTCAGTTTGACGTTAACTGTTTGTCCAATTTTTATTTTTCCTGAATTCAAAGCCGGGGCACTCACCTTTCCTATATAACCATTTTCATTGTTTGGAATTATTGCAAAAATAGTAGCACCCACCTCAACAGATTGATTTTCTGACCAAATTTGCAGAAACGTAATTTTCCCATCAATGGAAGATCTTAATACATAACTTAATTCCCAGTCTTTGATCGCTTTTTTTAATTGATAAAATGCCTGAACTTTATTGTTCTCCAGGTTTATCGATTCCTTATTTTCATTTATATGAGTTGTTTTACTATTTCTGTTTAAGTCATTTAATGATGATTTTAATTGTGAAATAGTACTAAGCAAATTTTTGTATCCTTTTTGTGCCTGCAAATAAACCAGTCTTTGTCTTTCAACTTCCTGAGAAGAATAAATTCCTTTTTGAAATAAAACCTCATATCGGTCCAATTCATTTTTTTGGAGCACCAATTCTCTTTGATTTATTTCTTTTTGAGATATTAGTAAATCTAATCTTTCTTTCAGCTGAATGCCTTCGTAATTTTGCGCTACATCTTCTACATGATAAGGCTGCAGTTTTGTATTTAACTGATCTGCAATGTATTCTTTTCTAAAATTAGCAAAAGTGCTTTCTACATCTCCTAATTGTACATAACCAAATTTTTCAAAAGGAAATTTAGTTTTCTCAATATCAATTGTATCTACTATACTTTTTAGCAGAAAAACATCCTGATATTTTGCCGAATTTTCCAGAACCGCAAGTGGTGTATTTTGTTTCACTAATGCTCTGTCTTTAACCAGGATTTTATCAATCTTTCCTGATGTCCTCACAATTAGTTTTTGTGGTGGTATATTGGTTGTAATTGTAATTTGAGAATTTATTATATCCGGATATTTTACAAACCATGAAATTAGAAAAAGAATAATAATAAACCCCAGCAAAATAGTATTTCCCCATTTTTGAATTGCTTTTGGAGGATCAGATAAAACGTCTCTAACCTCTTCACTATATATTTTCAAACCGTCATTTAGTGCTTCCATTAATTTCCTAATTCTAATTGATTTTTTACCAATTCATAATATTTACCTCTCAATCTGGTCAAATCATTATGATTTCCCTGTTCTACAATTTCTCCGTTTTCAAGAACAATAATATTATCTGCATTTTTTACGGTACTTAACCTGTGAGCAACTATAATGGCCGTTTTACCAGAAATAAAATTATTCAGATTTTCCATGATTACCTTTTCATTATTGGCATCAAGCGCACTTGTAGCTTCATCAAAAAATAAATAATACGGATCTTTGTAAACAGCCCTTGCAATCATTAAACGTTGTTCCTGACCTCCGCTTAATCGTATTCCTGAAGTTCCTAATTCTGTATTGTATTTATTTGGCAATCGCTCGATAAAATCTTCAATATTGGCAACAAATGCTGCGTTGTTTAATTTGTCTCTGTCAATAACTTCGTTTTGCTCCGATTCTGAAATATTTCCTGCAATGGTATCATTAAACATGAAAGTATCCTGCATAACAGCGCCACAGTTTAAGCGCCAAAAATCATTGTTAATATCTTTTAAATCAATTGCACCAACATTTATGCTTCCTCCTGCAGGATCATAAAATCGTAACAATAATTTCATTAATGTTGTTTTTCCACTTCCGCTGGCACCCACTATTGCTGTAGTTTTTCCTTGTGGAATAATGCAACTTATATTTTTTAGGATTAATGGTGAAGATTTTCCTCCATAACGAAATGATAAATCTTTTAAAACTATCGATTTATCTTTTGGCAATTCTTTAGACTTGTGCGCAGCATCTATATCTTCATCTTCTTTTAAATGCACCTGAGATAAACGTTCTAAACTTATTTTTGCATCCTGCCAGGATTGAATAAAAAGAACAAAATTACTTAATGGCATGTTTAGCTGCCCTACAATAAATTGTATAGAAGTCATCATACCCAATGTCAGGTTGCCATCTACAACTGCTTTGGCCGAAAGAAAGGTGATTATAACGTTTTTTAATTCATTAATAAAATTTGCTCCAATAGTTTGATATTGAGCTAATTTTAAAGTACTCAAAGAGGTTTTAAATAAACTGATCTGGTTGAACTCCCATCTCCAGCGATTTTTTCTCTGCGAATTGTTCACTTTTATTTCCTTAACTCCATTAATAATTTGAATTAATGACGTCTGGTTTTGCGATAATTGATCGAATCTTTTAAAATCTAATTCTGCTCTTTTTTTCAAAAAGAAAAATGTCCATCCAACATAAAGAATAGCTCCAATTATAAATACTAAAAAAATCGTAAGATCATAATAAGCCAGAATAGCGTTAAATATCACAAAAGTTACCATTGAAAAAATCATATTCAGACTCGAAGATGATATAAAGTTCTGAATACGGGTATGATCTGTAATACGTTGCAGATGTTCTCCGGCATTTCTGGTTTCAAAATAGTTTACCGGTAACTTTAGCATTTTATATAAAAAATCGGAGATCATTTTTATATTAATCCTGCTCGTAATATGAATCAGAATCCATTCTCTAAAAACACTAACCAAAGTTTGTGATAAAATAAGCACCAACTGTGCAATAAGAATCAGGTAAATAAATGGCATATCCTGATTATTAACACCAACATCAACTATAGATTGCATCAAAAAAGGCAATATAAATTGAATGCATGTCGCAACCAGTAAACCAATAAATATTTGGTAGATTAGTTTTTTGTAAGGCTTAAAATACGGATATAAAAAAGAAAAACCTTTTTCGGTTTCTTTATCATCGTCCTGCTCATTAAAGTTGGTGTTTGGCTCCAGTATCAGGACAAATCCTGTTTTGTCTATTGTATCAGTCCAGGCCGCAAGGAATTCTTCGTGCGAATACGTTAATAATCCCTGAGCCGGATCGGCAACCCAGATTTTTGTCTTAGAAGTTTTATAAACTACAACAAAATGTTTCTGACGCCACGGAACTATAAATGGTGTCGGAGCTTCATTTATTAAACTTTCTAACGAAATGCGCATTCCAAGAGTACGCATTTCAATGGCTTCTGCGGCTTCTGCAATACCGGCCATGGTAACACCAATTCTGGTTATACTGGCTTTGTCTCTTAGAAATTCTCTCGAAAAAGTTTTACCGTAATACTTGGCAATCATTCTTAAACAAGTCGGACCACAATCTCTGTAGTCCAATTGTCTAAAATACGGGAAATTTTTTTTAATCATTTTATGCTTTACTTTCTTTGATCAGCTCCCAAATTTTGGCATTAAAATTACTTTTACTAATTCCTGTCAGTTTTTCGAGTACCGTAAAATAATTATCATTACCCCCTTTTTTGTTTTTTCCGCAGCATACAAATTCTATTACTGCAGAAAATCCTTTTTCTCTTTCAATTTTTTGAACCAATAAGGCATTTACAACATAATCTGCCATTAAATGTTCTGCTTTGCTTTCTCCAAAATTTAATTGAGGTGTTTCATAAACTGCCAGAGCAAGCCAGTCTGTTTTAGGATTTGAGGCTACTTTTTCTTTAAATGTTTTCAGGATTTGTTCCCACGATATTCCCCAGCTTCCACCGTACAGATAAGCACAACCTTCGTCAACTGGCTTATTTATTACATCTCTTGAATAAGCAAAACGTAATCTGTCATGCCACAAATCATGAGGATCAAAACTATTAAAGTTTTCGTCGGCGTTACCGCTTACTATTAATAAGGTATTATTTTCGTTTGCACTAAAAGTACTTGAGCTTTTTCCGTTATAATCTAATTTATAATCAAGTCCAATATTTTGTATAATATCAGAAAAATCACTGCAGCCATACCATTCTATTTGTGCGTTATTTATATTGAGTTTTTTGTCCAGAAGAGTTACCGATTTTACATACTCAGATGCTACTTTGGTATTTAGCTTATTTTTATAATGAAAAGTACAGTTACCTATTTTTTTGCTTTGCCATGCAATGGTATTTCTTTTTAGAGGTGATGCAAAAAAGAATTTAGTATCCTTTTGTTTGGCAATAACTTCAAAGCTGGCTGCGATAACGGGAATGTTTTCTTTTATTCCGATATAAGAAAATTGAATCAAAAAATTATTTTCATTCAATTTGACTACATTGGTTAAATATCCTTTGTAGAAATTCTCATCTTTAATTTTTGCATTTTGCTCAATTTTTTTCATTTCATCAAGCAGCATCGATGTTTCCAATAAATCTTCTTTTTCTACAAAAATATTTTCCTTATTTGGGTTTTCTTTTAATGAAAGAAAATCATTTAAAGATTTTATCAGCTTGTTAGATACAATTGTATCTTTAGGCAAATTAAGATTTGGTGATAAAACCAGGGAATTTGTCTGAGCAAAACCTGATAAGCAAAATGATAAAAGCAGTGTGTTTAAAAATGTTTTTAATGCCATTGTTTTAATTTTTAGAATTTGAAAAAACCTTCTTCTTCTTTTTTATAAAAATCCTCAATAGGATTTAATTTACAGAAATCATTATATCTAAAATCCAGGTCGCGATTACTAAGATCAAAATAAGTCGAAAGCCTTTTATATTTATCAAGTATATTTTGGCATTTATTATCATATAAAGTATACAAATCCTTTCCTTTTTCGGTAAATACGACATCAAAATCAAGAAGTTCAAGACCTGTTCTGAATCTTGAGAACTGATCGGCTAATCTGCCAAGAAGTTCATGTTTTTCTTTTCCTGAAAAAACATTCTCAGAAAGTAATATGTCAAAACATTCTACTCTTTTTGTCACTGTATATAATCCATGAAATGCTCCATAAATATCCCTGTAATCCCAGGCTTGGTTTGTATAATCACGCATGACTAAATTAACTACATCAATTTTAAAAAAATCACTTTTATTCTGTAACACATAATAAAAATAATTATGAGATCCCTGATGTATCAATTCTTCAATAAAATAGATAAGATTATTTTCTCCTATTACATAAAAAGAAAGCATTCCCAGTGTTTCAATTGATGTGAAATTCAAAATTTTAGGGTTATCGTGCAAATAAATTTTTTTATTTGCAAACGCCAGTTCGCTATAAAATTCAGGAAGATTATTTTTTATAATCTCGATTGCTTCAAATAATTCTTCGTAATTATTTTTCCACACAGAATTAAAAACAGGGTTATGATTAAGAATGTGACCTTTGTAATATTCATGATAATAACGTTTTTGTACCGGATGAATTTCTTTTAATATTTCAAAATTTCCAGACTTCAATATTGGTTCATATTGAACGTCTGTTCCTTTTTTATAGTAACCGGAATTTGGGATATATGAAATATCA
>SEBM01000877.1 GCA_004296145.1 Flavobacterium sp. | reverse complement strand
AATATGTTTTTTATTGATTCTCACATTTCTAAGAATTAAAAATATGCTTAATAATGAAAGTAAAGTGAGGCTTACAGTTAAAACTAAATAAAGAGATTTGAGTTCATGCTTTTTCTTTAGCGATTCAATTTCAACTTTTTGAGACAACTTTAGGAATTCTCTATTTATATCTCTATTTGCCAATAGGCTACTAGCAATATCTAAAGAGTCTTTAATATAGTGAAACCTTTTATAGTATCCATAGGCACGACTTAAATTATCAACTCTTTCAAAATGGTTATAAGCAAGTTCGTACAATCTTTTTCTTCCTTCGTGAAAAGATTTATGGTTGAAGCGTTTATCTGTCTGAACTTGTTTAATCAAACTTTCAATTTCTGTATTTCTATTTTGCTTGGCGTAAAGTGTAGCTAATTTTATTTTTGTAAAAAACTCATCTTCTTTTTCGTATTTATTTAGCGCTAAACTTTGTTTAAGGGTTTTTTCTGCTAGTGCATATTCTCCCTTTTTATAATATACAAACCCAAGATTTCCTAAAACTATCGATTTAAACCTAGTTAGAATTTTTTCGTCATTTGGAAAATTAGAATCATCAATTAATTTTATAGCTTTTTTATACCATTTTTCTGCACTATCAATTTTATTACTTCTTTCGTAGCTTAAAGCAATATTATTTAAATTTTGCTGTAAAGGAACATGGCGTTCAGTAATCTTATTGGTTTCAATTTTGCTATAAAGTTGATAAGCATTGGTATAATATTTTATAGCTTCATTATACTTTTTCTGATTGAATAATATATTTGCTAGGCTTACACTTAACCATGCTCTTTGCTTGTAATCGGCTTTTTCTTTTTCAGAGATTGTTTTTGCTAAGAAAAAATAATTAAAAGCTTCTCCATAGTTTTCTTGAGCCATTAAAATATTTGCCTTTAATATATAAGCCCTCATTAAATCAATTTGATGTATTTTTTGATCTAAATGATCTATAGCCCTATTTATAAACATTATTGCACTATCAGGACTATTGTAATTAAGTAATTTAGTAGATGCCAGTAAAAATTCTTTTTGAAAAATATCATGCTCCTTTAAATTAGGATAAGCATTATAAGCCGAATCGAAATATTTTGAGCCTTCATCGAAATTAACACGAAGTTTTGCGTCTGCAATAATCTTAATGCTATCAATGTAAGCTGCATGTTTAATTTCATCGTTTTCAGAATTACAAGAAAACAAAATAAAACACCATAAAATAGCCAGATGATTTAAATTAAACTTCATTAACAGGGATAATATAATTG
>SEBM01000248.1 GCA_004296145.1 Flavobacterium sp. | reverse complement strand
TGTTTGATCAGTTTCAGAAAGAATTAAAAAACAACGGTTTTGTCTCTCATGCTTCTTTTACAACCTGAAAATAGGTGTCTCTTCAATTTATATTTATTTTCTTTATACAAATTCCCTGCAGTTATAACATGTGCCAAAGCATCTTTTGCTAATTCTTCGTTTAGTTTTACAGGAATCAGGGTTGTATCATTTTTGATTTCAAACTGAAGAGGTTTCAAATTTGGCTGCATGATTACAACCTGATTTTCTACTCTAAACGCATTGATATCATTAAACTGCATAATTGACCTTCCTTGTATAGTTGGATTCAGTTTATTTAAATTTCTACCTACCATTGGAGTTTCAAACGGAATTCCTAAATAACCTAATAATGTTGGCGGAATATCAATCTGACTTGCCAGTCTGCTATAAACCGAACCTTTCTGAACGCCTGGCCCCATTATTAAAGCCGGAATATGAAATTTATTAATTGGTACTAAATTCTTCCCATAAGTTCTTGTGTTATGATCTGCAATTACAATGAAAATCGTGTTTTTGAAATAGGCTTCTTTTTTGGCCATTTCAAAGAATTTACCAATAGAGAAATCGGCATATTTCATGGCATTGTTTACCGTTGCCGGTTTCTGATCGTAAGGTTTAATTCTTCCCGCAGGATATTCAAAAGGTTCGTGATTTGAAGTCGAAAACATTAAAGAAAAGAAAGGTTTATCTCCTTTTGTTTTAAAATAGTTATTCGCTTTTGTTACCAAATCTTCATCAGAATAACCCCAGGTTCCTTTGAAAGCGTATTTATTTCCATCCGATTCAAAATCAGACTGATCTACGATATCTTCAAAACCATTTCCGTTAAAAAACGAAGCCATATTATCAAAGTTTGCCATTCCGCCATAAATAAAACTGGTATCATAACCTTTGTGTTTTAAGGCATCGGCAAGAGTAAAAAATCCTTGTTGTGAGTTTCCTAATTTAACTACACTTTCTGAAGGTGAAGGCAAAAATCCAGTTACAACAGCTTCAATTCCGCGTACACTTCTTGTTCCTGTGCAATATAAATTGGTGAACAATAAACCTTCTTTTGATAATTTATCAAACTCCGGAGTTAATGGTTTTCCTCCTAAAATTCCAACGTATTCTGCGCCTAAACTTTCCTGTAAAAATATTACCAGATTATAAGGTTTTGCTACAGCAGTATCAGGTTGCTGAACATGCAGAAACGGAATTTCTTTGTCGGTAAAATCACTTGGACCGGCAATCATGTATTTTTTTACACGTTCAATCGCTTCGGATTCATCCATTTTACCGTACATTTTGGTATTTCCTTCATTTTTAATAGAGTAAGCTGCAAAAGCAACTGTGTAAAATGAATTTAATCCTAATGTATTGGTTAGCTGATCTGTAGAAAAAACTGCATTACTGGCATTAATCGGACGTTTTGAAGTCAGACTTGAACGCGCTCCAAAAAACAATAAAAAAGCTAGTAAAGGAAAAACAATCAATCTGAATTTATATTCTGTATTGGTTGTCTGAAAAAGTTTTTTTCCTTTTTTGAAAGCAAAATAAATAACAACTCCCAAAATCAGGAATGTAACGATTATAGAAGTCAGGTAACTTTTAAGAAGCATTCCGACAACTTCTTTTGGATAAATAAGATCGTCAAGAAAAATTTTGTTCGGACGTGTATCGTATTGTTTTACAAAATCGGGCGAAGCCAATTCTACAAAAAGAATCAGAAACAGGAACAGAAAACTATAAATTACCAGAAATTTATTGGTGAATTTCAGCCATTTATTCGGAAGAAAAGTAATCAGAACAGCAGGAAGAAAAGACAAATAACACAGTAATATCAAATCCATTCGCAGACCGATTGGAAAAATATACCAGAAATTTGGTGTTTCGACTACTCTTTCTTTAAACAGAAAAAATAAAAATATTCTACTTAAAGTAGTAATCAGCAATCCGATTGCAATGAAATTTAAAACAGGTTTTAAATAACTTAATTTTTTCATACAGAAAGATATAAAGCTTACAAATATTTTAAAATAAATTACTCTTCGTAACGGTTTATTTCGCGGTCATAAAAGGCATTGGCTTTTTCAATCAAACCTTCCATTTCTGCGTTTAATTCGGCTTCATCAAGATCTTCAGCTTCTTCCAAAAACTCCACCTCATCATCTTTTAAGTTGATTATAAAACGAGGATAATCAAGGTGAATGATAAAAATATCGTCTGGAAAATCAGTATTATCTCCAAGTAAAAATTTAGGTAATTCCATATTAATTTATTTTTTTAAGCTCCAAATTTAGTTATTTGGAAATGAATTATTGATTAATTGTTTTGTTAAGTAATGAAAACGAATATATAAGAAAATAGCTGCTGTGGTCAATCCTGCCAAAAGTCCGATCCAAACTCCTTGTGCTTTTAAAGACGTATATTCTGCTAAATAATAAGAAGTTGGAAAACCAATTACCCAATAAGCGACAAACGTAATATACATCGGTATTTTTACATCCTGCAATCCGCGCAGCGCACCCAAAACCACAACTTGTATTCCGTCTGAAATCTGAAAAACAGCTGCAATCAAAAGTAGTTTTGTAGCGATACTTATCACTTCTGTATTATCGAGAAGCTGTCCGCTGTTTTCCATGTTTAGAAAAAGGTAAGGCAGGTAATTATGAAGAACAATAAATGTCAGGGCAAAAAAAGCTTCGACTATAATGGCCAGTAAAAAAATAGAACGCGCCACAACTACAAGTTTTTTATAATCTGTTAAACCTCTCTGATTACTTACACGAATCATAGAAGTCACACTTAATCCCATTGCAACCATAAAAGTTAATGATGACAAACTCAAAGCAATTTGATTGGCAGCCTGGCTGGTTTTGCCAATATTACCGCAAAGCCATATAGATGCTGTAAACAATACTACTTCAAAAAGCATTTGCAGTGCAGATGGCAAACCTATACTTATAATCTTTTTTATAGTTTCTTTTTTGATATCACTAAAACTGAATTTTTGGAAGAAACGTTTTAAGTCCGGTCTTCTTGAAAGCATAATATGCATGAACATTACCAAAAATATTCTTGAAATCACGGTTCCAAGCGCTGCACCGATAATTCCCATTTTTGGAAAAAACCAGATTCCGTAAATCAACATATAATTGATTCCTACGTGCAGGATATTTGCCATAATCATGGCATACATAGAATATTGAGTCAGTGAAAGACCGTCAGCAAATTGTTTATATCCTTGATATAATATTAAAGGAATCAACGAAAAAGCTACCCAATCCAAATAAGGTTTTGCCAGGACGATAACGTCGGCCGGCTGATCAAGCATTTCCATTATCGGCTTTGCCAAAACAATGGTTCCAAAAAGCGCGACTCCTAAAATGACGCACAAAAATAATCCGTGATGAAACGCCGAACGTATTTTTGAATCATCTTTCTGAGCATCACCTTCTGCTACAATTGGAGTAATTGCTGTTGAAAAACCAATTGCCAGAGACATTGCAATAAAAATCATACTGTTTCCCAGCGAAACAGCGGCAAGTTCTGTACTTCCTAATTTACCCACCATTATATTATCGACAATTCCGATTAAGGTGTGGCCTACCATTCCTAATATAACAGGATATGCAAGTCTAATATTATAGGAGAATTCTTTTGTGTATTGGGCTAAATTCAATTTAAAAACATTTAAGCCAGCAAAGATACCAAGAAGCTTTGAATTCTATTGTATTATTAAAAATATAAGCGAATATTAAGAATTCTATCGACAACCTGAGATTATATAACAATTCCTAAAAATTATATAACAAGCCCCAAACACTTAGATTCTACTTTTACATTATTAATAATTCAAAAAAAATTGTCATGAAGAAATCAGGAAAACTAAAATTTTTATGCCTAGCAGTTATTGCTTTTTTATACGCCAACACAACTTTCGCTCAGGACACAGAAGTTAAAAATTACGATCAGGGATTTAGATTAGGATTTGGATTAAACGGTGGTATACCAACAGACGGTGATTATGACTGGTCACTTGGTGGAGACGTTCGTTTACAATACGATTTATCTAAAAGAACATCATTGACCCTGACTACAGGATTTACAAATTTATTCAATGGAGATGATGCCAACGGAAATGATGTAAAAGATTTAGGATTTATTCCTGCTAAAGCAGGTTTTAAAGCTTTTATCTGGGAAGATCAGTTTTATGTTTTAGGTGAACTTGGTGCTGGATTCGCAGTTACAAACGGATACAACCAAACCACTTTCTTATGGGCTCCGGGAATTGGATATGCTAATAAATACATTGACCTAAGTGTACGTTACGAAGGTTATCACGATTTCAAAACTGATCAGGTAGCATTGCGTCTGGCCTACGGTTTTGATTTATAAAAATACATTCATTTTTATTCTTTTGTTTTTGGTAAAACCCGGCAGTTGCTCATAGGCTGTCGGGTTTGGTTTTTTATATATAACAGATTTTAGTTTGAATACTTTTGATCTGTCAATGTTTTCATAAAGGCAATCAGTTGCTTTTTTTCTTTATCTGATAAATTCAGTTTATCTTCTGGTAAAGTCTGATTCGGAACTTCTAATCCGAGACCCAAGCCTCCTCCTTCATTATAAAAATCTATTACTTCTTCTAAAGTTTTATAAACACCATTATGCATGTAAGGTGCTGTAAATTCTATATTCCTGATAGTGGGTGTTTTAAAAGAATTTTTATGAATTGCGGCCTGCGTAATAACAAATTTGCCTAAATCGCCATCGAGTTTTTTATTTTTATCAGGAACTCCAAGGACTTCGCTTTCGGTTTTGTCAAAATTAGGCGGAACGGTTCCGTTGGTAAGCGGAATAAAATGACAAGTCGCACATTTTCCTTTTCCGGCAAATAAATTAAAACCGGCTTTTTCATCTGCTGTAAATGTGATTTTATTTTGCATGTACTGATCAAATTTTGAATCGTAATGGCTTAGAGAACGAATGTAAGATGCCAATACATTTTTAATTGCAAATTCGTTTATTTTCCCTTTTGGAAAAGCTTTCTTAAAATCCTTTACATATTCTTCCTTTTTTTGAATTTCCAATGCTGATTTTTCCAGAGATCCATGCATTTCGTTTTCATTTTTAATAACAGCAATTGCCTGATCTTCCAGATAACTTACTCTTGAATCTGCAAAAAATACACGTTGAAAAGCAATATTGGTCAGTGTTGGTGTATTGCGCTGAATCATTGATTTGCCGTCTAATGATACTGCTTTTTCCAAACCATCTGTAAATGCTTTTTCGCTATGATGGCAGGAAGCGCAAGACCGCGTGTTATTTCCTGATAAAACCGGATCATTGAATAATTTTTTCCCCAGAGCAATTTTTTCCGGTGTTGTTTTATAATCCGGGAAACCGGAAAAAGCTTCTGCATCAAATGCGTCTTTATCAAATAAAGTCTCAGCTGTTGCTTTTAATCCTTTTTGTTCTTTCATAAATGGAATTCCTAATTCGATTTGGGTTTTATGAAGTCCCTTACTTAACGGATTGGCAATTTCTTTGATAAAATAAGCACGATCAAAAGCGTCAAAGTTTCTGTTTGATTGTAAATATTTTTTTCCTTTTTCTAAAATAGCAAATACCTCTTTTGCATTTGACACCGATTTGTTATGTGAGTAAACACGGTAATATCTTTCAATAGTTGCCAGAGAAACTTCAGCTTCAGGAATTGAGTTTAGAACAACCGGAGAATCAAATCCTGTAATTCCCAAAGTAATGATTCGGTACACTTCTAATCGCATGGCGTCAAAAACATGTGCGTCTGTTAAGTCATTTGAACCCGAAACTTTTTTGAGACGAATTAAATTTGCTGATAGAATTCCCAATTCCTTCATTACTTCGTCCTTATTTTTTCTGTCGTATTTGGGGAACACAAATTCTTCAACAACCTGAAATCCTTCCGGTGCTACCGTTACATTATCACTTTCTTCGAATTCTGAAATTGCCGGACCATTTATAGATTTAGAAACAGCGGGAGAATAATATTCACTTAATAATTCAACCCTTTTAAAACTTTGATGCGCTTCCAGAAAATACTTCTGAATTTGAGATTCTGTTGCATCTGACTCAATAGAAGATTTAAGTTTGGCAACTTTTTTAATCAATAAACTATCTTTTCCCCTTCTCTCTACTCCCTTCTCAACACTAAGATTTCCTTTATTTTTCCTGCAATGAATTTCTTCTCACAAAAGTTGAAAAGTTTTTTTTT
>SEBM01000876.1 GCA_004296145.1 Flavobacterium sp. | reverse complement strand
GGTTTCATCCTTAAAATGGAAATTTAATTCATCAAATTCTTATTAAAATTTACAATCAGCTTAAACAGATCGTTGTATTCATTCAATGGTAGCGTTTCAGACTTGTCAAAAATATCATGGTAAGCAGGCGGTCCTCCCTGGGTATAAATAAAAAAAGCAGGTACGCCTTTTTCTGTAAAAAAATAATGGTCGCTATTGGCAGCTTTGCCTCTTGAATTTATTTTTGAAATGTATTTATGCGCATCGTTGATCTGATTTAAAAGCGAGAAAGCTTTCGGGTAAACACTTGCATTAACAACAGTCATTCCTGCTTCGCCTGTGCCTACCAAATCAAGGTTGATCAGGAATTTTATTTTGCTTAAAGGCAATAATGGATTCTCGGTATAGTATTTTGATCCCAAAAGTCCAGCCTCTTCTGCAGCAAAGCAAATAAAACCAATGGAGTAAGGCTGCGGGTTTGCGGCATAATATTTAGCCAAGCTCAACAGGGTGGCTACTCCTGCGGCGTTATCATTGGCTCCGGGAAAATATGTTTCGGCGCCCATGCCGCCCAAATGATCATAATGAGCGGTAATCATCAATATCGAATCGGGATATTTTGTACCCTTAACTAAACCACAAATATTTGATGCCCGAAAATTCGGCACAAATTTATTTTCGATATCAACCATAATTTTTTTCGGCAGATCATTGAAATTTTTTCTGTTTATTTGAATTTGAGTGATCTCTCCAACTTCTGTCGCTACAGACCACGTTAACTTATCTTTTAAAGAAACCAGAAGCTGCGGCGAAGCTAGAAAATTTAAGCTGTATTTTTGCGAGAGATTTCCTTTAAACTTAATACCTGGGCTCTCGTTGTTCACGATAAAATCCTTTCCTGGCGCCAAATTTTTGCCATTAATTTCCACCTGCATTTTGCCAGGAAAAGTATTTACCGGAAAGTTGAAATCTTGCTTGTAATTATTCGAGAAAGGAATCAAGCCAGATTTTTTATATTCGGCCGCTAAAAAATCTGCTGCTTTTTGCATTCCGTTTTTAGTGTAACCTCTTCCCCAAAATGCTTTGGAACTAAGTTTATCAACCATTTTTCTGGTGTATACAGAATCCTGGGCGAAACATTGTAAAGAAGAAAACAAGGCTAATAGCATCAAAAACTTTTTCATGGTTGTAATTTAATATTGTTGATGGAAATTTTAAGAATTAATAAATTTAAACCATCAGAATCATTTGCCAACAAAAAAGCCATTTAATGCGTACATTAAATGGCTTAGGATGTGATTTTGCAATAGGTTATTTTACTAAA
>SEBM01000875.1 GCA_004296145.1 Flavobacterium sp. | reverse complement strand
ATATTGTATAAATATTTCCTGAAAAGTAGTAGTATGGCTATGCAGATCAGAAAATTGGGGATAAACCAATAACTTGTATTAAAAACAATATCTCCAAAATCACCTAAAATGTTTGCAATTGATTTACCCATGAAAGTAGGGTCTCCAGATTTGATGTTTCGAACAGCTATATCTATATAATTGAGTACAAATAATACAACTACCCAAAAAAGCCAGGGTTTAACAGTATTCTGAAGTCGTCTTTTTAAATATTCTTTGGTGCTATAGGTATTAAACTTGTCTCCAATTAGGAAGCCTGCGAGCAGAAAAAAGATTATGGTGCCAAATTTGAAGAATTGCAGGCTAAAAATTTGAACTATCTTTTCATCAAAATACTTAAACTTAGCCCCAAAGAAGAAAGAACTGTGTTCCATTACAATTCCAAACATAGAAATGAATCTTAAGGAATCAATGAAGTCATAATTTATTTTTGCCGGTTTTGTATTATTCATTCTTTAGTTGTTTTCACTTCCTCCAAAAACTAACTTTACCGCTTTATTGAAATTTGCTTTCTCAGCAATTATCCTAATTCTGTAATCCTTAAAAAGTTTAGTATCCTCATCGAAATTTGCTAGTGTTTGCTCCAGACGACGAATCACTTTTTCTGCTGAATCTTTACTGTCATCAAACTTAAAGCCTGTAGGGACAGGTACGTCATCCTGATAGGCAGCAGACCCTTTGCTACCAGTTACTACACAACATTTCATTAAAATAGCTTCTCTTGGCATTCGCTCTTGTCCGGGATGATATCCGAAATCTACATATAATTTACTCTTATTCATCCAAATGGCAACCTCATCAGGCGACATATTTACTAAAGGTTTCCAATTTAAATGCTGACTTTTACTCATAATTGAATCTAAATATTCGCCGTTTTTTTTTGGATTATAAAGTAAAATATCTTCCTTAAGCGTTGAGCTGTCTATTCTTTCATAAAATGAATCGCTCATATAATCTGAAATTTTACCAATGATCTCCATTCTATTAGTTTTAAGAAAATCCAGAGAAAAATGTGAATGAGCAAGGTTTAAAACCTTCTTTCTTTTTATAGCTGAAAGCGTTGGAAGAGGATTATATTTTTTAGGGTCTAAAAAAGACTTAATAGTATAAAATTTTTTATGTTTTACAGCCTGTTTTTTCTCATCAAAAATTATATGGTAATTAGTTACGCTTAACCACCAGATAATTTTCTTCACTGCTGAAAATTCAGATTGGAATATTGGATCCAAATATGTTTCTGGAAGAATCAGAAAGTTGTTTTTATT
>SEBM01000247.1 GCA_004296145.1 Flavobacterium sp. | reverse complement strand
TGTTCAACCTGATTCAAATTTTATATCTGATGCAAGAGCATTATAAATTTAGAAAAAATAAAAAAATTACTATGGAATATTTAAAAAAAGCATATATAGCAGGAGGATGTTTCTGGGGAATGGAGGATCTTTTTCGTGTCCGTCGTGGAGTCACCGATACAGAAGTAGGGTATCTTGGGGGAGAAAATGAGAACCCAACCTATGAAAACCATCCCGGACATGCAGAAGGAATTGAAATTACCTATGACACACGCCAGACGACGTTTAAGGAACTACTCGATTATTTTTTCCGCGTGCATGATCCAACAACAGTTGACAGACAGGGAAATGACAGAGGATCAAGCTATCGCTCAGCTGTTTTTATTCAGGATCAAAGCGAGAAGGAAACTACTCAGGAAGTCATCGGGATTGTAAATGATTCAAACAGATGGAACGGTCCTGTGGTAACAGAACTGGAACCTTTTACAAAATTCTGGCCTGCAGAGCAATATCATCAGGATTATCTGGTGAAAAATCCCAACGGATATACCTGTCATTTTGAGCGTTTTGGTACTTTTTTATAACAGACTAAATTACGGAACTTTTTTAAGGCTGTGCAGATTTTAGAATTCTGCATGGCTTTTTTTACGGAAAGCAGGAATTAATTCCAGCCAACCGGATTAAGACAGCTTTCGTCTGTGTTATGATCCAGCGTGATCAGATTAATATCCGAAAGGAAAAGCAGTATTTCCATTACCCGGATCTGGTATGCTTTTTCAGCAGAAAAACTTTCAGATGAAAAAGGTGCTTCGTTGCCAGAAGCGCAGGCAAATACGCATAGCTCTTCAAAAGGCACCGGACGGTTCTGGTTCATGGAAAGATAACCGTATATTTTTGCAGGGAGATGAAAGGAATTGATGGTCATAATTCGTTTTTCTCTTATATACGAAATCTGCCCCTACATAGTTTTAATCTAGTCCGGAAGTAATGTTATCCTGAAAATTGCTGCTTAATAATAAGTCTGTTCCATATAAGGATCATAAATATTAGTATCCCATTCATTATCATTATAATCATCTTTAAAATCATCATCCTGCTCTGGATCCAGAATGCTTTCGTTTAAAACTTCTCCG
Organism: Flavobacterium sp.; assembly: GCA_004296145.1. Classification (GTDB taxonomy): domain Bacteria; phylum Bacteroidota; class Bacteroidia; order Flavobacteriales; family Flavobacteriaceae; genus Flavobacterium. The sequence continues at coordinate 5,183 of SEBM01000247.1, read as the reverse complement.
TATAAAAATTCGCAGTCAAAGTCAGGCTCGTCATCATTTCTGTTGTATAAAGCTGTTATAGTATTAATTCCCAGTTTTTCGGAATATGTGGTATTCATAAAATCCATATTAGATGATTGTTGTAGTTTCATAATGTATTTAGTTACAGGATATCTGTTGTTATCTATTAGTACAAAACTATAAACTGGTGGAGGTTTTAATTTACATGATTTCGGCGAGGGTTTATATAATTTTGGAATGATGGAAGAAATTAATCGTAAATGTGTAGGTTTTGTCCGTATCGATTTTTAGCCATTCGTAAAGTAGATGTAATAAAAAAGCCCCGATATTTTGGAGCTTTTTTAGTCATTATCCCATAAAGATGCAATACAAAATAGGGAATATGTTTAAAAGCAACTTCTTAAAATTTGAAGTAATTCAAAAATAAAAATTTTCTACTTTTTAAAATTCAAAATCTGTTGACATTGAAACTGATTTCCAGTCAGACATCTCCTGATTTAATTGTTGGATTTTAATTTCTGCTCTCTCAAAAGCATCGCTTCCCAGAAATAAGTTTACCGGAGGATTTTGGTTGTAGACTAGCTTTAAAAAAGCATCGGCAATCTTGTCTGGATTTCCAAGTTGTACGCCGTCCATAGTATTCATTTTTTCATGATAATCAAGCAGATAGCTGTACTCCGGCATCTGATTTTTATTGTAAGTAATGGAATCAGGTTTTGCAAAACTTGTCCTGAACCAGCCGGGCAGAATATTCGTAACATGCAGACCAAGTGGTTTCAAATCATTTGCAAGCGCTTCTGATAAGCCACTTAATGCAAATTTAGCTGCACAATACATTGACCATCCCATACCCGGGGCGAAACCGGCTATTGATGAAATATTAATGATGTGACCAGAACGTTGTGCTCTCAGATAGGGTAAAGCTTTCTGCACGACCCTCACAGAAGCAAAAAAGTTCACCTGAAAATTTTCATATATTTCCTCATCGGTAAGTTCTTCCAATGCACCTCCCAAACCATAACCTGCGTTGTTTACAATTACATCGACTCTGCCAAATTTTTCAATTGTTCTTTGTAAAGACAATGCAACAGACTGTTCACTTTTTAAATCTGTCTCCAATGCCAGGAATCTGTTTCCATATGTTTTGAATTGTTCCAATGTATTCACCGTTCTTGAGGTAGCTGCAACGCTGTGACCCTTAGATAGCAATTCTTTAGTTATGGACATTCCCATTCCTTTAGAAGCACCTGTTATATACCAAACTTTCATTGTGTTCATAGTATTTGTTTTTATTCAGGCAAAGTTCGCGTGAATAAACAGGTGATTTTTGTTAAAACAAAACCATATTTTGTCAAATTCAAACCTTTCTAATAGCAGAGGGACTCATATTGGTTTGTTTTTTAAAAAAGTTATTAAAATGTGCCTGATCCTCAAATCCCAGAGAATGGCTAATTTCTGCAATACTCCAGTTGGTATATTTTAGTAATGCCTTTGCTTCAACAGCAAGCCTTTCAAAAATGTGATCCGTAGTAGTGCGTCCAGTAGTTTTTTTTATTGCCCGATTGAGATAATTAACATGGACAGAAATTCTTTCCGCTACAACTTTAGGGGATCTTAACTCAAAACGTTGAGAAGTCGATTCAATAGGGAATTGCCGCTCAAGAAGCTCCATAAATACAGACGTAATCCGGGAGGCGGCATCGATATGTCCAAAAAGACCTTCAGGCGGATAAAGCTGTAAAGTCAAATAAATCAATTCGCTAACATAACTTTTAATTAATTCATATTTATAGATATAGTCCTTTTCAAAAGTTGTTATGATCTTTTGGAAAATATTATTCATCTCTGTATAATCCTGATCATTTAGTTTAAAAATAGGATACGTTCCAACAGAAAAAAGAGGAAGCTCATTTAGAGGAATGCGCAGACTGTCTTGAAAGAAATCTTCTTTAAATACACAAAAACAGCCTTTAGTATCCGGTTCCAGCGTGTCATAAGTATAAGGTACCATCGGATTAAAAAACAATAATGTATTACCATCTATTGCAATACTTCTGTCTCCGTAATGAAAAACATTCTTACCAGAAAAAAGCATGATTTTATAAAAATCCCTGCGAATATATGTTGTCGATGTTGTATTTGTTGCAATACGTTCCTCAATTCTAAAAACATTAAATTGACCACTATCCTTAGAATGATTCTTGGATAAATCATTAAATTTATGTTTATAAAACTCCTCAAGAGATTCTGTTGACTTTGCCATAAAGAACTATATTTTTGCAAATTTAAAACTTTTATTGCAATACTATTGCCTGCTCTTGTTTGCTAAGAAATGAAAGATAAAAATCTGTTATAAAAAATACATTAAAACTCAATAACAACTTTACCAAAATGGCCGCCATTATCCAAATGTTCAAATGCTCTTTTGGTTTCAGAAAAAGGAAATACCGCACTGATAACTGGTTGTATTGCATTAATTGTGATAGCTTGAATCATTTCTTTCATATCTTCTTCGCTTCCGCATTCTACACCTATCAGATGGGCCTGTTTCAAGAGGAATGTTCCGGTATTGAGCGGAATAGAAAATCCGTTGATTAAACCAACAGTAGTAATTTTTCCCCTGACTGCTATAAGATCAAGTGAATTATTGAGATTTTCTCCACCTATAGAATCATAAATGCCATCAACGCCTTTACCCTGAGTGGCATCCAGGATATCTTTTTTCCAGTTTGTGTTACTGATATTAAAAACCTGATCGGCACCGATAGTAAGCATTTTCTCTAACGTAGTATCATTTTTTCCAGCAACATAAACTTTATATCCGTTTGCTTTTGCAAATAATGTGGCGAAAGTTGCGACTCCTCCTGAACCGTAAATTAAAACAGTATTTCCTGCAAATAAATTTAGGAATTTAATACCGTTCCAGGCTGATAACGCCGCAATAGGCAATGTCGAGGCTTCAGCAAAAGATAATTTCTCAGGCTTTAAGACAAGGTCTGTCTCATCTACTGCAATGTATTCTGCCAAAAATCCCTGAGGTCCCAATGAAGGTCGCAACTCCCATGATAATTGTTGTAAAGTTGGTATTCCTTTCTTCCATAAAGGGATAAAGGTTGGAATAACGTGGTCATCAATTTTAAAATGTTTTACATCCTTTCCTACTTCTGTAATGATTCCGGATACATCAGTAACAGGAATGTGGGGCAGTCTAAGCTGATCATTAAAAATACCTTTTACCACAAGTAAATCTAAATAATTTAGTGATGCTGATTTTACTCTAATAAGCACCTGATTGTCTTTAATTTTTGGTTTTTCAATTTCATTAATAGTTATGCCGTCAATGCTGAATTCTGTGATTTGTGCTACTTTCATTTTTTTATCAGTTCGTTATTAATATAGAGCCAGTTTTTTTAATCATTAAATAGAAAAACAGTACTATATAAGTGTCTTTTTGCTTTCTTTGTTTAATATTAGGGACAAAACTATACCTTTAGTATATCTGCTACAAGAACTTACAAGAAAGTAAGATACTTACCTTTTGGGTTGAATTTTTGATAATCAATGATTTACAATATGAATTTTTCTGAAAAAAAATATGATAATGCAAATGAGTGTCCGATTACTATTTTTATGGATAAAATAGGAGGCAAGTGGAAACCGGTAATTATATGGCTTTTGCTTAAAAATGAGATTATGCGCTTTAATGAATTAGATAAAGCAATTGAAGGTATAACACAAAAAATGCTCGCACAGGCACTGAAAAGTCTCGAAGAAGAAAATATTATCAAAAGAACTTCTTATCCGGTTGTTCCTCCAAAAGTTGAATACACTTTGAGTGAAAAGGGAAAAACATTATCAGAAGTTCTCCATGGAATTATGAGTTGGAGTACAATTAATTTATAATAAACAGTTGTTTTAGAAACAAACGCGTAACGGAGCAGAATTAACTGATGAAACAGCATCAAATCAGACGGTATCTTTGGGTACCTTACAAAATTAAAATATGACAAAAAGATTGATTTTATACATAGGTATTATAAGTTTGGTAAGTTGTGTTGGGGGCAAAAAAAAGGATTTAAATGCAAACGAACCTTTGCCAATTTCGGTTACTAACAGCATAGATAATTTAAAAACAACCAAAGATGTAATACAATTTGCCAAATCTGTAGATCCTGATTTTACTAAAATTAACCCTGAGGAATTGCAAATAAAAGAAACCCAGCTAATATTCGATGAAATACAAAATTGCGACATGTATAAAAAATGGAATATACAAAACTGGCAAAAAATTGATTTAAACAATGACGGAAGAAGCGATCTGCTTTTTACGGCTTGTGTTAACAGTATATATTACCAATATGCAATAATAAACAAAGAATCGGAAGACTATGAAGTTTTTAAGTTAACCAGCGATTTAGATTATTACTGCAAAATTGTAAAACCTGTAATTGTAAACAATAAAAACCAGTTGTTAGTCTACAGTTATAAAACGGATATTGAAACCGTAAAAAAAGGCCTAAATATCCAATTTACAGATACACTCACCTACAAGTTTGATTCTTTTATCGAACACAGTAATAGAAAAGTGAGTTATGAAATACAATCTGTAAAATATATATGGGATCATAACTTTGAAATAAGTATTGATTACAATCAAAATGCTTACTATAAATGTCTGAACAGCCTAAATGTTTCTAATTTGGATGGAAATTTCTATAAAGGGATTTCTGAAAAAAAAATTGACCCGTCTTATTTTAATGACATTGAAAAATTACTTGAATATATGCATGTAAAAGATTTAGCAAATGAATATGCTGTAGAACCCTACGATTCTTCAACTGTTTGGGTTGAAATTAAATTTAAGGATGGAAGCGTAAAGAAAATTAAGGATTATGGCTCTCAGGGCAGTTATGGTTTAAATGCCTTCTATAACAAAATGACAAAATTAGCTCAGCAAATAAAATGGGAATAAAAGTACGATAACCAAACAAAAACAAACCTCTTATTAAAAATGAAATTATACTTACTCTTACTTGCGATTCTTTCGCTAAACGTATCTTTTGGTCAAAATAGCAGAAAAGAATTAGAAGCAAAAATCAATATGGAAATTGAAAGTAAGATTAAAGGTTTAAAGGAAGAAGTTGAATCACAACAAATGAATCCTTTTACAAAAAACATTTACT
>SEBM01000874.1 GCA_004296145.1 Flavobacterium sp. | reverse complement strand
CTTCTGTACAAAAATTCCAAACTAACTACTCTCAAGTTCACCAAAACGTGATTTTTCTTAACTCAAATAAGAAATTGGAGTTTCTTTCGTGTTTAGGCATGACGCACATACCAATATTGCTAGAATCGCAATTACAAAAGCAATGTCCCAAAACAAATAAAGCAAAAATGGCATTCTGGGCCTATCATTTAGGTAAAAATCAATCTAATATTTTATATGCAAATGGTGCGGCAGATACAGAGGAATTAGCAAATGAACTATGTAGATACTTACCAGATGTGGAACACGAACAGATTACTATCTTCTCAGATTTTATCAGGGATAATATCCATGTTGAATATACTTTGATCACCTGCTTGAAAAAAGGAGTTGTTTTCCATTACTCCACAATGCCTCGAGAACTCAAAGAAAAAATTGAAGAACTTTTTGCTGATGAAAGTATTCCTGTTAACTATCTATGTTGCACAAGCACTTTATTAGAAGGCATGAACTTACCAGCTAGAAATGTATTTATTCATAAACCGACCAAGGGTAGAGGTACTAAAATGGGTAAATTTGATTTTTGGAACTTGGCTGGAAGAGCAGGAAGATTATTAAAGGATTTTTATGGCAATATCTATTGTATAGATGTGGGTGAATGGGGTTTGGAAGGCTATATTCCAGAGAAATCAATAGAAAACTATATCATAGAAAGCGCAACTGAAGATTCACTTGTTTCCAGAAGTTTTGACCTTTCAGTTTATCTACAAAATGCAAAGGAGCCATTCCCACTGAAAGAAAAAGAGATTTTAGAGCAGGCGACTTCAACTTTTGTACTTAACTTTTTGGAAGACAACAAGAATACAGTTGAGCGATTTGTCACTGACAATTTAATGGTACTAAACTCATTAGATAACATATTGAAGATTGACCAGTCAATTAAATCTATCTCTATAAAAAATGTATTGCCTAAAGAGATATTGAAGAAAAATTCTGGTATTGATCCAAGATTCCAAAATGACTTGTTTATACTATTTCATTCAAAAATTTATACTTATTTCTTGCCAAAATATCCAGCATCTGGTAATGAGTTTTACACCTCACTTGTAGCGATTTATCAAATTATTGATGAGATATTTTTAGGTGAGAGCGACAAGAATATACTCAAACATTATGCAGTAATTTCGTCTCAGTGGATAAATGAGAATCCTATAGGCTTTCTGATACAGGAGCGGATCAATTATGAGAAAAGTGTTGGGAAATTTGTCTCAGTTAATAGATGTGTTCGCTCAATAGTCGATGAAATTGAGAGAGTAGTCACTTTTAAGTA
>SEBM01000873.1 GCA_004296145.1 Flavobacterium sp. | reverse complement strand
GTTAATTAGCTATTATAAAATTTTGAGAAATTTTTTTATTATTGCTTTTTAAAATTAACCACCATTTTTTTTATTTGTCATTTTTTACGATGAAAAGCAAAAATTATCGTTGTGTAGCCATATTCTGAAAATATGACAAAAAAAAACGTTGATGTTACTTTGAAATTAGGTTTAAATAAAGTAGCCCATTAGAGATAGTTTGGAAATAGATAGTAACATAAAAATTCTTTAGGTGCTTGTTTACCACATAAAAACAAATTTCACTATTAAACTGTAAGATTTTTTATGGAAAACCGTAATTTTATCTTTGGTTTTTAGTATAGTATTGTGAAATATTACACCAAATAAACGTTGTTGACAATTATCTAGATATTTACATATGAAGACATTTTATGCTGATGACACATATTGCAAATCTGACAAATCGGATAAAACGAATAGAATTCATCTTTTCGGTGGTATTTTAATTAGTAAAAGTGATGAAAAAAAGTTGCTTGAAATTATAAGTAATGCTAAATCTAGATATACACATCCGAATTTACCAATGAAATGGAATTTTAAGGATACAGTAATAAAAGATAAATTTCAGGAATTCGACAGACTTGAAGAATATAAGGCTATGCTTGCGGGCTCAAACTCTTGGCGCAAAGAAATAATTAAAAATTCTTTAGAATTAGATTATAAAATAGTTTGTGGAATCATTGAAAGTTTTTCAGATGATGTTAAATTGGCAAAAAAATCCAAACCAGAATTTCTAAAATATTCTTTTGAAAATATTTTAATGCGTATTGGAATTGATGCTATGAACAAAGATTATGAAACTTATGTTGTTGTAGATTGGCCTCCGGATAGTAATCCTCAGCCGTTAGTTCAAGCATATTATAAGCTTTTTCATCAAGGAAAATCTTCCGCAGGAACTCATTCACAATGTGGGAAATTATCAGATTGTAATTTCTTTCATTCACTCCTTTTTGCAAAATGTAATCACAGCCCACTTTTACAATTCAGTGATCTAATAATTGGTTCTATTAAAGATTATTTAGATGCAAAACTTTCAAAACGTCAAAATTTATTTGCCACAGAAATTTTTGAGTTATACAAATGCAAAATTAGATTTGGAAATGGGACTATGCTAGGTTATGGGATTATTCCTCCTAGTAGAAATAAATCTTTTAGAGAAAAAATTAAAAAAATTCTAGAAGAGTAAAATAAAAGAAAAAAGAGACTCAAAAAGTCTCTTTTCTAAAATTATATCTTTATAAACAATTATTTACCAATCAATTTCTCAAGCCTAACCATCATCTCATCT
>SEBM01000872.1 GCA_004296145.1 Flavobacterium sp. | reverse complement strand
CCAAAATACCGCCATGGCTTATAGATAGAAACAGTAGTTTTTATCTTCTTTTTTTTAGCACAGTACGTACAACTTGATAACGACCCTGATAAACAACGGTAATTTTAACAAAAAAAAATCCCCTGACGATTGGTCAAGGGATATATTAATAAGGTTAATCTTTTTAATGGTAAAAGAGTGATGCATAGCCTTTTTTGCTACGCTCTATATTCAGGGAGTTGTGTCCGACATATTTAAATGCATCTCTTCCCAGAACATACTGAGCGTCCGCACCCTCTTCTTTCAATATGGTATGTGTATGTGAATTTATAAGATTGTTTACTGCTCGATAAAAATTCTGAAATCCAATCAGCCAAAGATATTTGTCATATTCAGGTAGATCTTCCTCAAATAAAAATAAGTCACTATTGGGGTGATATTCTGATTGTGAAATGGCTGCTCTTTGCACTTCGTCCGTATGCTCGAGAAAGCTGCGGGCTTCATTTTCGATTAAATTATAAGGAGTATTGGCATCTATCGATGCTTGCTCTAGATAATATCTATAAAGGGGTTCATAGACATTACCTACATTCAGGGGACTACCCTGATTCAAGTTAACTTCCATCATAATGTGATAACAATTGAGCGTGATCAGTTTTACACTAATTCTTTGTGGTACAAAATTATACAATTTATTTTATAATAAATCATTTATGCTCAACGATTTATTATTCTTAACATCATTTAACGTTTATAACTAACAATTTATTTATCAAAAGGTTAGGTTTTTACTAAAAGATTACATCATCGCTTTTCTCCATATATCCTCTAAAATCCAAAAAGGGATAATTGAGTTTATAAAAGCGCAGTTCTTTACGTTGTCAAAGACACTTTCAAGTTTTCTCTCCCCACACACATCGTCCTCAAATTTCTTAAAAAACTTATGTCTGAATACATCAAACATGTCGTCTGCAAGGTTCAATTTCTTTTGTAGCTGGTCAGAACGGTCACCCGAGAAATATTCCATTTGCTCGTTCTCACTTAAATGGTCAACTATAGGTTTGTCTATGAACAAATCCAGTACCAAAAAACGAATAACTGCAATTTGAGAATGGAAGTCAATTAAGCAATTCAACAGTATTTCATAGAATTCATCTGTTAAAAAAGTTCCGTAGATGTCTTCTGAAAGCGCAAATATGCATAGCTCAAAACTATCCTTGCTTTTTAGTTCATAAATTACAAATCTCTCATTTTTGAACAATACGCGCACACTTTTAACAGGATCATCTGCCTCACAGAATTCATTTACCGCTGTTTTGAATTGATTAATGC
>SEBM01000246.1 GCA_004296145.1 Flavobacterium sp. | reverse complement strand
TTGAAATTCCTGATAAATGGGAAAAGGATTTTCTTAAAAAACAAATCTCGAAAAATTGGGTAAAAGTTGGGAGTTGTAAAATTTCTAATGATTCAACAAGTTTTTATTGGAATCAAAAAATGCAGGAAATTTTGAGTAATGAAGCTAATAAAAAATAGAATTTGCAATTAATTAGCGGCAGCCTATGAACATATTAATTACTGGAATCTTTGGTTTTTTGGGATCAAATCTGGCAAAAAAACTATCAGAAAAACATTCTTTGACTGGGTTATATAACACTAAAAAAAATGTTGTATTTGATAAAAGTATAGTTTGCCATAATAATCTCGAATCAATTGATACCATACCTGATTTAATAATTATGTGTCACGCCGCAGTGTCTTCGGGTTCGACAACTATTGATAAAACGAAACTTTTTGAAACCAATGTAGATTTTACTAAACAAATTGTAGAAAAATTTCCTGAAGTAAAAATCATTTATATTTCATCGGTTTCTGTTTTTGATACTAAGGAAGAAATTATATTTGAAAACGCAGCTACAAATCCTAAATCAGATTATGCGATCTCAAAATTATCAGGAGAAAAAGAAGTAAATCGAAACAGTGATTCAATTATCATTCGGTTTTCATCTTTATATGGAAACGGAATGAAAGAAAATACGCTGATTCCTAATTATTGCAATCAGGCAATGAACTTAAAATCTGTAGAAGTTTGGGGAGATGGGAGCAGGTTACAAAATTATATCCATATTGATGATGCCGTAAAATTAATTGAAAAGACGATTGATTATAATGCAAAAATAGATTTTCCCATTTTAGGCGTTTCTTCAAAAGAATTTTCTAATCTTGAAGTCGCAAAAATAATCTCTGAATTGACATCATCAGAAATTAAATTTATCAATGAAGATAATTCTCCGTCATTTCGCTATAATAATAACATGACCCAAAAAATATTAAATTGGCACCCTGAAACGGAACTCAAAACAGATTTGAAAAATTATTTAGAATGGAAAAGAAAGTAGTTTTAGTAACAGGAACCGGAGGTAATGTGGGTCAGGGGGTTTTAAGAAATATAAAATCACTAAATCATGACATTACAATTATCGGTACAGATATAGCATCTTTTACTGCCGGAAATCATTTGTGTGATTTTACATATCAGGTTCCGTATGCATATTCAGACGAGTATATTTCAACTATCCAGTCAATAATTGAAAAAGAAAATGTAAACCTCGTTATTCCAACAACAGATTACGAAGTTTATTATTTAGCCTTAAATCAATCTGTTTTAACTGCAAAAGTGGCAGCAAGCAATTCAGAAACAGCGAAAATATATCTAGATAAATATTTAACTTATCTGCACCATAAATCATTAGATATCCCTTTCTCAAAATCCTGGCTTCCGAGCGAATTTGAGAATGAAATAAAGGATATTATTGTAAAGCCACGTGAAGGAAGAGGTTCAAGAGGAATTTATATTAATCCGGAAAATCCAAAAGCTTTTTCAGACGAATACATGATTCAGCCTTTGCATAAAGGCATCGAGATTACTACGGCGTTTTATCTAACAAAAACCGGAAATCTTCATGGTTTGTTTACCATGCAGAGAGAATTAACAAATGGGGCAACATCAAAATCGCAGACGACAAAAGTTTATGACACTGAATTAAGAAAAATTATAGAAAAAATGATTCAGTCAAAAGGATTGTCAGGAAGTATAAACCTGCAGTCTATAGTAACTAATGAAGGCGAAATCATTCCGTTTGAAGTAAACTGCAGAATCTCAGGAACCAATTCTATAAGACATAATCTTGGATTTCAGGATGTGAAATATACAATTCAGGAATATTTATTAAATGAGCAGCCTGATGAAGTAAGTGCGATAGACGGAATTGCAGTAAGGTTATTATATGATATAATATATCCGAATGCAAATAACGAATCAGAACTCAATAATAATAAATCGCAACATATCATTTATTAAGATGAAATATTTATTATTAGATGTTGCCGGAACCATTTTACATAAACCGGATTTAATTACAAAAATTAATGATACGCTTTTAAAGCATGGATTTTTAGTTTCGGCAGAAAAACTCAGATACAATCATAAAATACTTTCTGAAGTAATTAAATTTCCGGACAGGACAGACGCAGATTTTTATATTAAATTTAATGCAGAATTGCTTTATTCGCTTGGAATTATTCCAAATGATGCACTATTAAAAGATATTTTTGAATCCTGTTCGTATCTTCCATGGCATAAATTTTCGGATTGTGATGTTTTGAATGAAATCGAAATTCCGATTGGAATTATTTCCAATTTCAACTCCTCACTCCAAAAAAAGCTTAATGAATTTTTTGGGCCAATTTTTTCTGATTTTTTTGTTTCTGAAGATCTTGGCGTTTCAAAACCATCTGTTGATTTTTATAGAAAAGCATTAGACAAAATAAACCTCGACCCTAAAGATATTTTGTACATAGGAGATTCTTTTAAATTGGATTTAAAGCCATCACTAGAGTTAGGATTAAATTCTTATATCATAGACAGGGATAATTTTTATCCGGATAACCGCCATACAATAAAATCACTTTCAGAAATAAAAAAACTGATTCAGATAATATGAAAACATTAGCTATTATTGGATCAGGAGATTTAGGGCAGCAAATCGCACATTATGCCTTGTCTGATAACCACTATCAGAAAGTTGTTTTTTTTGATGATTTTTCTATTCAGAAAAGTGTGAATTCGATACCCGTAATTGGCAAAACAAATGATATTGAAAAAGCTTTCGAAGACAATAAATTTGATGAACTATTAATTGGAATCGGATACAAACATTTAAAAACAAGAAAAGAAATATTTGAAAAATTTCAAAATAAAATTCCTTTTGGCAAAATAGTACATTCTACAGTGTTGGCTGATTCTACAGCGGTTATAGAAAGAGCTGTAGTAATTTATCCGGGTTGTGTAATTGATGCAAAATCTATTATAAAAGAAAATACAGTTTTGAACATTGCGTGTACAATTGCACATGATACAACTGTCGGAGCGCACTCTTTTTTATCTCCAAGAGTTGCCGTCGCGGGATTTGTAAACATAGAAGAGCAATGTATTTTAGGGATTAACTCCACAATTATAGACAACATAAATATTATTGCAAACACCCAAATAGGAGCCGGATCTGTGGTTTTAAAATCGATAGATCAAAAAGGTTTGTATGTTGGTAATCCGTTACGATTCATAAGATAATGATAAATTTTAATAAACCATATTTAACAGGAAGCGAAACCCGATACATAGAAGATGCTGTTGCATCTGGTAAAATTTCGGGAAATGGTAAATACACGCAATTATGCCAGCAATTTTTTGAACAAAAATATGCGTTCGGAAAATGTTTGCTAACCACATCTTGTACAGATGCATTAGAAATGGCAGCTATTTTAATCAATATTCAGCCGGATGATGAGGTTATTATACCTTCTTATACTTTTGTGTCGACCGCAAATGCTTTTGTGTTAAGAGGAGCAAAGATTGTATTTGCAGATTCAAATTCAGAGAATCCAAATATTGATGCTGAAAAAATTGAGTCTTTAATAACATCTAAAACCAAAGCAATAGTTCCGGTACATTACGCAGGTATTGCGTGCGATATGGATGTTATTATGGAAATTGCCGATCGTTATAATTTATTTGTTATAGAAGATGCAGCTCAGGCAATTGACAGTTTTTATACCGGAAAAGACGGAGTTAAAAAAGCATTGGGTTCAATAGGACATTTGGCGGCTTTTTCTTTCCATGAAACGAAGAATATTATTTCGGGAGAAGGCGGAATGCTGGCCGTTAATGATTTACAATTTGCAAATCGTGCAGAAATAATTTGGGAAAAAGGAACCAACAGATCTGCATTTTTTAGAGGAGAAATAGACAAATACGGATGGGTAGATATTGGTTCATCATTTTTACCTTCAGAAGTAATTGCTGCTTTTCTTTGGGCTCAGATTGAGCATCTTGATCAAATTCAAAACAAAAGAAAACAAATCTGGAATCAATATTATGAAGGCTTAAAAGGAATTGCAGAAAAAGCCGATTTTAAACTTCCGCAATTACCTGATTACGCAACAAATAATGCGCATATGTTTTATCTGGTTTTTAAATCATTAGAAGAAAGAAATAAATATATTGCCAGTCTTAAAAATGAAAAAATTCATGCTGTGTTTCATTATTTAAGTTTACATAAAAGTCCATTTTATGTTTCAAAACATAATGGAGGAGACTTGTTAATGTCTGATCATTATTCAGAAACATTGCTTCGATTACCGATGTATTACGAATTGACAGAAAGTGATATTGATACTATTTTAAACGTTTTAAGAAATGAGTAAAAATGTCTTGTTTGTTGTTGGAGCTTTGCACAGAGCCGGAGCAGAACGTTTTGCTTATGAAATAGATTTGGCGCTGAATAAAGACAAATTTAAAGTTTCTATTTTGTGCCTTCAAAATAAAGAACATCAGTCAGCGAAATGGGATAGTCGCTATTATGAAGAGAAACATGAGGCACTGGGAACAAAGGTGACTTATATAGATGAGTTTCTTGAAATTCATAAAACGAGTTTGTCCGAAAGAATATTTCATAAACTGACCAGAAAAAAGTTTAAAAAAAATAATAAAGAAAAATATAAAAAAACGCTCTATTCTTATCTCGATAAATTTGATGTAATTCACTGGATGGGGGAATATACCTTTATTCATCAGGTTACAACAGAAATAAAAAAGAAAAGCCTCATTCATTCTATGTGTGCTAAATTTCAGGAACCGACTTTATATGATAATTATGATTTTAATTATCCGTATGAATTTATATCAGGATTTTATAATGAAGAAGCAGACTTTGAATACAGTGAATTTAAGAACATTCATCATACTTATTTTCCTTTAGCCCTTAAGATTGAAAAAAATAAAAATAGCTGGAAATATCCTTCCGGCAGAATAAAAAAAATAGGAATCTTTACCCGATTAGATAAAAATAAACCACTGGATCCTTTTTTCTACGCTTTTCAGCTTTTGTTGGACATTCATCCTGATACTGAATTGCATATTTTTGGAAACGGAAACCCTCAAACAGAAGGTATGTTAGATTATCTGGACAGACTTGGTATTTCAGAAAAAGTGTTTTTCAGGGGACATCAGGAAGATATTGCAGAAACAGCAATTAATGAACATTTGAGTTTATCATGGTTTCAGGGATATAATAATCGGACTCCGGCTGGCTTTGCTGGTTTTGATATTTGTCTGACAGGCACACCACTCGTTTGTTGGGACTTTTTTTCTGCACCTACAAATCCGTTTAATAATATTTACCCTCATTTTAAAAACTTAAATCAATTTGTTAATTATACTTTTGAGATTTTAAATAATAAAGAGAAATCAGAAGAATTATCAGACCTGCAATTTAAAGATGTATTAGCAAATAGAAATATTGATAATTTTATTCCGGAATTAGAAAATCTATATCTGCAATTATCTCAAAGAAAATAATACATTTATCAGCCAATTCTTTTTTACAGTAAAAATTAATCCGTCAGAATGCCCAATTCAAATTCGCTAATAAGTATCATAATGCCTGCTTATAATGCCGAATCTTACATCAAAGATTCAGTCCGTTCTGTCATTGATCAGACATATAGTAATTGGGAATTAATTATTATCGATGACGGATCAACAGATAATACGGCAGCTATTGTAAACGAATTAGTAGAAAAAGATTCACGGATTTTTTATTATTATCAGGAAAATGGGAGGCAGGGAAGAGCAAGAAATAATGCGATTTCAAAATCAAAAGGATTTTATTTAGCTTTTTTGGATGCTGATGATTTATGGCTTCCGGAAAAATTAAGTATTCAGATTGCAGAGATAGAGCAAAAAAATGCAGATCTGGTTTTGTCAGATTCTTATGTTTTTCAAGACAATGAAGTATTTGATATTTCAAAAAAAATGAATATTCCGAATGCAGTCATTTATGATCAAAATGCCTTACCGGAATTTTTAAGGGTAAACAAAATTCCGATATTGACTGTTTTGGTCAAGAAAGATAAAGTGATAAATGTTGGAGGTTTCTCTGAAAAACCAGATATTCAGAATGTAGAAGATTATCATCTTTGGTTAAAACTACTAATGTCAGATTGTATTTTTTATACTTCAGAAACTGTTTTAGCCAGATACAGGATTCATAATAACTCTGTTACTTCAGCAGATAAAATGGTTTTAGACAAAGTGCCAAATGTTTTTTTTGACTTACTGCAACTTTATCCCGATTATAAACTGCAGATTGAAAAGGAATTAAAACT
>SEBM01000871.1 GCA_004296145.1 Flavobacterium sp. | reverse complement strand
TAAATTTTACTACTTACATTAAAAATATTATTAATGCTTTTTCACTGAATGTCATGCCAATAATGACCACATCCGTTTTTGCATTCGGTTTCTCGTCGTTCTGTGTCCGTAATTTTAAAAATCCATAAAAGCGAGATAATTATTTTTTCGTATTCGCTTTCGGGTAATTTACTCAGTTTTAGAAAGGATATTTTAGTAGAAAAATTATTAAGTATAACAACCGGTGTAAAAGTTTGTCTGATAGGAATACTACTAATCGCTTTTTGATAAGATTCGGAACTATAATCCGATTTGTCTGGAATAGAATTAAAAATGAAAATTTTTAAAATGTCAAATGTTTTCTTAAAATCAAATTCAGAATTTTTAACTATTAATTCTGTGCCCTCATTAAATTCTATTTTATTCTGAGCTATTAAATTTATTTGTCTTTCCAGTGTGTCCATTTTTAGTTAAGCGTCAAATTCTGCATAGTATATAATTCGTTCTACTTTTTTATTGTCTGATTTAAATTCATTAAGATTTAATAAGTCATTATAAAAATCTTTTAAGACAAATATTTCTAAAAAATAGTCAAATCCTGGACATTTTTTCTGTGCTGTTTCTTCCCATTTCATTTCCATTTCTTCAAAAGTTAATTCTAAAATTACAGCTTCAGAATCTGGCTGAAATTTTCCATCAACTCTTTTTGCATATATTGAAAACATGGTTTCGTCATTGTCCTCGTAATCTTTGGAGTTTAAAATTGCTTCGCTAAGTGTCATTTCTTTTTTTTGGTAATTGATTTTACACTTTCTAGATGCCACTCTGCAAGTTTCCATTCTTCATCATTTTCAATTCGATAATCAAATTGAAATGAGTGTTTTTTCTTTTCGATTATTTCTTCCAAAAATTCATTAACTATTTTAGGATTATAAACTCTCCAAATTAATTCTCTTGTTTCTTTCCATGTAATTCTACCTAGAAATAATGCATTTGGTTTTTCTTTATCATCACCTTTAATTTTTTCTGATAAAAAATCCTCAAATTTTTCAGCAATTAAAACATCATTATTTGTAGGCATGCCATTTTCGATAAAGTTTTCAAAATTCAGCATAATGGAACAATGCCAAGAGAAAACTTCTTTAGGCTCAAAATCAATTAGACTTAAATTTATAACTCCAACTCCTGGCAAATTTTCTTGTTTGAATTCAATAATTTGATATTCTTCCTCGGGTATTAAGACTCTAAATTCTTTGCTTTCTTTCATTTAGTTTGAATTTATACTAACTGGTAATCAATCTTCTTTCAGCGTATTTTTTACATTATTTAGCTAATATACAGT
>SEBM01000870.1 GCA_004296145.1 Flavobacterium sp. | reverse complement strand
GTATATATTTTAATAAGTTAAAATGTAGAATGTATTAATATTTTTATTCTAATATAAATAATCATGTATTACGAAAAATTAAAGAGTTTTTTTAAATCTAAAAAACTTAAACAAAAAGAAGTGGGGGCTATTCTTGGCTATAGTCCGGCAATGATTGGGAGATATTTAAACGGAACCGCAGGTATTAGTTCGGATTTCCTATTAAGTATAAATAAAAATTTTCCTGAATTGGATTTAAATGATGTTTTTGCTATTAACGAAGATGGTCCAAATAGTGTTAATGAACCATCAGAAAGATATTCTAAAACCACAATTCTAACTGATATTGGAGAAATAGAGATGCAGCTTCAAAGAGTTAAAGAAAAATTGATCCAGAAAGGATTTGATTAATATGTATTGAAGTTATTGGTTTAAATCGAGTTGGTGTCGATGATAATACTTTAAGATTGTGTTGGACTCACTACCTGCTCAATCAACTGAAGTCTTTTTACAATTGACTTCTTCTCTAATATTGTACCCGGAGATAATACTGCATTTGCACCAATCCTGGAATCATCGCCAACCAATGAACCAAATTTATCTGAATTAGTTTCGATTATTTGAGAATTATGAAGTACCGAAATTTTCTTATTTTCTCTTTCATTATAATGATTTGCAGCAATTGAACCAGCTTCAAAATTGATATTTCTGCCAATAATACTGTTTCCTATATAATTAAAGTGAGCAACAGCAGTATCCGAAAAAATAATACTGTTTTTGATTTCACAGCCGGGACCAATTTTTACATTTTCGTCCAGATATACGCCTTCTCTAAAATACGCATGTGCGCCAACAAAACAATTTGCAGAAATAATAGCTGGTTTTTTGATTGTAACACCGCTTTCTATAATGGCAGTTTTATGAATAGCAATATTATCTATAATACTATAATCTTCGTTGAGGTTTAGGATTTTAGATTCAATTATATTTTTTAAATCGTTTGTAATTTCCCAAGGCTGTGAATTTTCAAGCTCTTTAAAAGTGTTTGAAAAATCCTGAATATAGTGGTCGATATTTATCATTATTGTGTTTTTAATCATTTAATGTCTGTCAACTGAGTATGAATTAATTTTAAAATTTTTCCAGACCCAATTTTTCTTGATCCTTCAAAAAAGTTAAATTCCAATCCTTCAAAAAGCTTTTCTTTAAAATATTCAGTATTTAATAATGTTATTTCTGCGTGTACAACCTCTCCAGGAAAAACTAAATCTGTACCGATAAAATTTTGCTTCCCTGAAAACATCCCGGAATAAAAAGGAAATTTTATAGCAGGTCTGTATCC
>SEBM01000869.1 GCA_004296145.1 Flavobacterium sp. | reverse complement strand
GAATATATTTAGTTCTTTATTATCTTCAAGTTTTGCGTCTTCCAGCAAGTCCATAAGGTCATAATTCCAAGTTTCTTTCATCTTATGTTTCTGTCTAAGTATTTAATTTTTTGATTTCAGATTCAAGTTTTCGCTTAGTCAGCATATAGCTTTTTAAGTCAATTTTTCTTTTGTCTTTGTCATTGTTAAGATTTTTAAGTTCTTCGTAAATTTCAGCTATTCTTATTTCCTTTTCGGTAGCTTCTGGTCGTTGGTAAAGTATGGCAAGCTCGTCTTCAATATTTATTGTTTTGCTTAAAACTTCTTCTAAAGTCCTACCAATAACAACTGAACTTTCATATTCCAGGTCGCCTGCACCAACTGCTACGATTTTAATGTCGGTTATGTCTCTAAAATCGTAAGCGTAAAATTTTCCACCACCATTAAATGCAATTGGTAAAAAGTAGGGTGTCCACTTTGGAAATCCATAAGCGAAATAATAGTAGCGAATGTCCCGCAAAGAAAAATATCCAAATTCTCTGTTTCCGTTTATTATTCCTCCGCCATTTGAGTATTCCAAAAGTTCACGAAGTTCAATTGTCAAAGTGAGTTCCAATGGAATATTGAGCTTGTCATTATCCAAAAATTCCGGATAAAGTTTTTTAATATCAGGATACAGTTTAATCTCTTCTTCGGTCAGATATTGAGAAAGATAAGCGTCTTTAGGAACTTCTGCAAGTCCATCTTGCTTGTCGAAAAAAGTAAATTTATTATACCACATTTGTAGTGTTTGTTTCTTTTAAAGTTGCTGCCAACGGTTTGGCGCTTTGCTATCGGGTTTGCAATCAGCCCAACTGACACAAAGCATCCTTGCTGTGTGCCAGTTTTTTTTAATCTTCAAGTTCTATTTCGAAAGCTTTAGCGATGTTTAAAATATCTTCAATTGATGCATTTTCGTCAATATTAATGCTCATTTCTACTGCCATTTTATCTCCCAAATTTTCAATAAGTTCTCCGTCCTGCACTAAAAATATTCGATTTTCCCCTTCATTAAACCGTGAAAAACCATAAGTTGCAGAAGTCGATTGAATGGTAAAAGTAAAAATTTCGGTTTCTAATTCTTCCGAAAGTTCTGCTAGCAAATCGTCTTCTACTACAAAAACCATTTCCTCATCAACTATAATTGTCCAACCATTTTCGAACTTTGCATTTTGCGAAAACTCGTCAATAATGTTGTCATCTTCCATGTAATCAAATATACAGTGTATGAATAAAAAATTAGTAAAAAAAAACTTAGTAGAATAATTTGCTTCAACAAATGTAAAAGCATTTTAAGTAAAAAC
>SEBM01000868.1 GCA_004296145.1 Flavobacterium sp. | reverse complement strand
AAACTAATCTCATTAGAAAGTGAATCTTTTTTATTCTTTCCTGAAATTAATTTTCCGTTTACTATTTCTACAAATTTTGATGAAAAGAAAAATCCGTGATATTCATTATCAGTTGTAAAAGCTAAATCACCTTGAAAATCAACAACTTTATAATAAAATTTTTCTTTCTCATTCCACATTTCAACATACAGCTGAATTTCATACTTAATCATAAGTTCATGTAATTCAGCTGCAAATTTTTCAACCGGAATTATAATATTGAAATATTGGGCCATTTTTAATCTTTAGCTCTTATTCTACCAAATCTTCTTCAATTACTGCCAGGAAATCTTCATCTTTCCAATACTTTTCAAAATCTGAATCGTCCAGAAACTGCTGCTTTAATTTTCCTAATCTAAGCGCTTCTCTTATGTAGAATATCATTTCTTCTTTCTTTTCAAAATGAGCAAAAGCACAAGCCAGATTATACGCGAGAAGCACTTCTTTTACCTCTTGTTGCACTTCTTTATAAAGAATATCAAAATAAGATTTGTCATTTAGTTTAACCGAAGCGATAACATTTAAAAATAAAACGCCTTCCTCTTTTGTGTTTTTTATTTTTGGATATAAAACATCAAAAACTTCTTTTGCCTTTTCGTATTGTTCTGATTCTAAAAGCAGATACGTACTATATTTTAAATCTTTAAATTCAATTTCGCCGCTGACTTTTTCTAAAATTGCTTTTACGTTTTCCAAAATCCAGCTGATATCTTTAGAAGAACGATAACTGTCATGTTTGAAAAATTGAGTTAAAAGACTTTCTGTTTGCATGCTGTAAACCTGATCGTAACTAAAATCACAATTGTTGACAGCAAAATCTTCGTATTTTTTTAAATCTTTTAATGGAATGTTTACATCTGTCAGGTTTTCAAATATAGTTTTTATCAGGTATACTAAAAGTGTGTTGCTAAAACGCTTTTTATCAATGTGTTTCTTTAGAAAAACAAAAATTTTATCAGGGTCATTTTTATGGTATTGCGAAGTAAGAATACCGGGCAAATAACCTACTTTGTCTGCATCTATTAAAAAATCAAGCAATTTGATGACACTTGTTTCGGGCAGATTTACTTTTTTGCAGGCATCTGTTATTTTGTATAAATAATTATTTAAAAGTTCTTCACTGATCTGATTTCCCAACATGTCAATAATCATCGGAAGATTTTCTTCTTTTGATTCGTTCAATAACACAATTAGTTTTGTCTCCTCTTTATTTTCTTCTTTTTTAACAGAAATGAGCTGTTGTAAATTTGGAGATATAACACTTTTTATTTGTTGTAATAAAG
>SEBM01000005.1 GCA_004296145.1 Flavobacterium sp. | reverse complement strand
GATAAATGTTTGCTACTTTCAGAAATTAGATTCACTTTTATATCCTATTTTCTTAAAAAAAAACTATATCAAAAACATGGAAAACAACTCTAATAAAAAGAACTCCCTTAAACATGTTCTTTTTGGCAGCTTAATTGGCACCACAATCGAATTTTTTGACTTTTATATTTATGCCAATGCAGCGGTATTGGTTTTTCCACAATTATTTTTTCCGGGATCAGACAAGACGATGGCAACTTTAGAATCACTGGCTACTTTTTCTATTGCTTTTTTATCACGTCCTCTAGGTTCTGCTTTTTTTGGACATTACGGTGATAAAATCGGACGTAAATTTACTCTTGTTGCTGCGTTATTGACAATGGGTATTTCAACAGTAACAATAGGATTTTTGCCAAGTTATGCCAGTATTGGTGTTGCTGCTCCTTTATTATTGATGCTATGCAGATTCGGTCAAGGAGTTGGTTTAGGAGGCGAGTGGGGTGGAGCCGTTTTACTGGCTATTGAAAATGCTCCGCCAAATAAGCGAGCATGGTACGGAATGTTTCCGCAATTGGGAGCGCCAATCGGATTGTTACTTTCAGGAGGAACTTTTTTATTGTTAACAGATTCAATGAGCAATGAAGATTTTATGGATTATGGATGGAGAATTCCGTTTATTGCCAGTTCACTTTTAGTAATAGTTGGATTTTATATTCGAACAAAAATTACAGAAACCCCATCTTTTGAAAATTCTAAAAAAGAACATGAAGAAGTTAAAGTTCCTTTTTTAACTATTGTAAAATCATACAAAAATCAATTGATCTTTGGAACGTTTGCCGCAATTACAACTTTTTTGGTTTTTTACTTAATGACCGTTTTTACATTAAGTTGGGCAACTTCAGATTTAGGAATTGTAAAAAGAAACGGATTATTAATACAATTGTTTTCAGTATTGTTTTTTGCCATTTTTATTCCCGTTTCGGCTGTTGTGGCAGATAAAATCGGACGTCGTAAAATGCTTATTATAGCTACAGCTGCTATTGCTGTTTTCGGATTTTTCTTTTCTTTCTTCTTAAGTACCGGAAACATTGTTTTAGTAACGACTTTTGCTTGTATAGGAATGGCTTTAATGGGATTTACGTATGGACCTTTAGGAACTTTTCTATCGGAATTATTTCCAACCAATGTCCGTTATTCCGGTGCGTCTTTAACATTTAATCTGGCCGGAATTCTTGGTGCCGCTTTTGCTCCTATGATTGCTATTTGGCTGGCTAAAACATACGATGTGAGTTATGTCGGCTTTTATTTGGTTATCGCCGCTCTTATATCTTTAGTTTCATTTTTGGTAATCAGCAAAGACGAACATAAATTTTAATAAATAAAAATTCTAAAAGAGGCAATAATCAATTGCCTCTTTTTTTTTGCAGTTAAAATAATTTAAGGAAAAAATTTGTTCAGATTAAAAAGTATTTAGATATTTGTCTAAATATATAAATAATGAATGATATTTTTAAAGCTTTAAATGATGCCACGAGGCGTGAAATTCTGGAACTTTTGAAAGAGAAAGATTTATCTGCGGGAGAAATAGCAGATGCGTTTAATATTTCAAAACCAAGTATTTCACATCATTTAGATATATTGAAACGTGCTGATCTCATTACTTCTGAGAAGAACGGACAATTTATTATTTACTCCATTAATACTACTATAATGGAAGATGTTTTGCAATGGATATTAACTTTTAAAAAATAACCAAAATGAATTTTGAATTAAAAAAAGAACTCCCTTTGATAGGAATTGTTTTGACTCCTTTAGTTTATTTGGCCCTTATTTGGAATAGCCTTCCGGAAAAAGTTCCCATGCATTGGAACTACGATGGAGTTATTGACCGCTGGGGCGAAAAATATACTTTGATAATTGTAGCGCTTTTCATGACAGTATTTTTATATGCGCTTATGCTGGTGCTTCCCAAAATTGATCCTAAAAAAAGATTACCAATTATGGGAAATAAATTTTATCAGTTAAAGTTTATTCTGCTTTTGTTTTTTTCAGCTTTGGCTATTATAATTATATATCTTTCTAAAAATCAGGAAATATCCAATCCGGGTTTACTTAATATTCCAATCGCAATTCTTTTTATCGCCTTGGGTAATTATTTTAAAGTTATTCAGCCTAATTATTTTATTGGAATAAGAACCCCGTGGACGCTTGAGAATAAAGAAGTCTGGAAATCAACTCACACTTTTGCAGGCAAAATCTGGATGTTAAGTGGTTTTGTAATTCTGATTTCAGCTTTGATTTTTCCTAAAGAAATTGCAAAATATACTTTGATAACGGTTATCGTTTTAAGCGCAATTGTACCCATTCTTTATTCTTATTTTAAGTTTAGAGAAATAGAAAAAAAGACTTTACTATAATTAAATATATTATTTTAAAATGAAAAAAAATATACTTTTTTTAATCGCGATTTTAAGTTCTTTAGGAATGCAAGGACAAGAAATTACAGGTCAGTGGAATGGAATTTTAAAAGTTTCAGGACTGCAACTTACTGTGGTATTTCATATTAATAAAAATGAAAACGGTTTTACTTCAACTATGGACAGCCCCGACCAGGGTGCAAAAGGGATTCCGGTTACAACAACCAGTTTTGAAAATGCTATTCTTAAATTGGAAATAAAAAATGCGGGTATTGCTTACGAAGGAATTTTGAATAAAGAAAATATCATTGTTGGAAATTTTAAACAGGGAGGTCAGAGTTTCCCTTTGGATATGTCAAAAGAAGCAATTCAAAAAACAGCTTTGATAAGACCTCAGGAACCACAAAAGCCATTTCAGTATTATACTGAAGAAGTTACTTTTGAAAATAAAAAAGACAATGTTATTTTGGCAGGAACTTTATCATTGCCTCAAAAAGAAGGTAATTTTCCGGTTGTGATCTTAATCAGCGGAAGCGGTAAACAAAATCGTGACGAAGAGATTCTTGGACATAAACCATTTCTTGTATTAGCAGATTATCTGACTAAAAATGGTATTGCCGTATTACGTTTTGATGATCGCGGAGCAGGAAAATCAACAGGAGATTTTAGTAAAGCGACAACCGCAGATTTTGCTAAAGATGTTCAGTCAGGTGTTGATTATTTAAAAACGAGAAAAGAAATTAATAAAAGCAAAATAGGATTAATTGGCCATAGTGAAGGTGGCATTATCAATGCCATTGTAGCAGCAGATTCTAAAGATATAAACTATATAGTTTCTTTGGCCGGACCCGGAATTCGGGGTGATAAATTATTGCTTTTGCAAAAAGAGCTTATTGAAAGACAAATGGGAATCTCAGAAACTGAAATCCAAAAAGGGCAGGAAATATATGGTGGTGCTTATAAGATTATCTTAAACTCAACAGTTTATGATGACAATTTAAAAACACAAATGAATAGCTATTTTAAAACGAAATTAGGCGATAGTATAACCGATGATCAGTTAAATGTTTTGACAGCGACAATAACAAATCCATGGATGTATTATTTTTTTAAATTAGATCCTTCTTCAGTTTTTAAAAAAGTAAAATGTCCTGTTCTGGCACTGAATGGTGCTAAAGATTTACAAGTTCCGGCAGAAGTAAATTTAGAAGCTATAAAAAAAGCTGTAACAAGTGGTGGAAATAAAAAAATTACTATAAAAATACTTCCGGATTTTAATCATTTATTTCAGGAATGCAAAACTGGTTCTCCGGAGGAATATGCTTCAATTGAGCAGACATTTTCTCCAACAGCATTACAGGAAATTTCAAACTGGGTTTTATTACAAGTAAAATAAATTTAAAATAAAAATGCCCTTCAATTGGCATTTTTATTTATCTTTTCAAACTAAAGTGTCCTCTGAATTGGGCTCCGTTTAAACGGGTTACTACAAACCAATAATCTGATGCTGGTTCATCATGGCCGATATAGGTTCCGTCCCAATCAGTATTTTTGGGTAATTCTTTAATAAACTTCCCATATCGGTCAAATATTCTGATTGAAGAATTTGGCGCTAAGTAAGCAAAATCAATTGTCCAGGTATCATTATGCCCATCATTATTTGGTGTAAAGAATTTTGGAAAAGGAAGCTCATCCACATAATTAATACAATCCGGAGTCGTTGCTGTAAGAATCTGAACCGTTATTGGCGTTCTTTTACTTTCGCAATCATTAATAGTTTGTGATACATAATACGTAACCCCGTTTTCTAAAGAGGTTGATTCAGATAAATTTATTCCGCCAGTTACAGCATCGTACCACTTTATATTTTGTCCTTCAATTTTAATTTTTTCCAATGAAGCATTTTGTTGAACACAAAATTTTTGTGGTGAGTCAGCAATTGGCATTTGTGTGTCTTGTATCGTTACAGCAATAGCAAATCTTTGACTTTCGCAATTGTTTAACGTCTGTGTTACATAATAATTTCCATTTTGTAATAAGGAAGTTATTGGTAATATATTTCCATTAGTCGCAGCATCGTACCATGTTAAAGCTGTTCCGGAAATATTAAGATCATTTATTGTTGCATTTTCGTCAATACAAAATGTTTGATTAATGTTTCCAACGGGCATTGGAGTGTCATAAATTCGAACTAAAATTGGAGTTCTGTCACCTTCACATCCAATTGTCTGCGAAGCGTAATAAGTTCTATTATCTTCCAATAAAGTGGTACTTGGTAAACTAGTTGCAGAAAAATTAGTATCGTACCATTTTATGTTTTGTCCCGTAATTTTAATATCGCCTAAAGTTGCATTTTCGTTTTTACAAAATGACTGATTAGCATTTCCAGATGGAGCAGAAGGTGTATTAGTAATTGAAACTGTAATTCCAAATCTCTGGCCTTCACAATTATTTACAGTTTGAGAAGCATAATAAGTTTGTGCATTAACAAGATTTGTAGTTTCGGCTAATAAATTACCGTTATTTACTGCATCATACCATTTTATTGATGTTCCTGTAACCTGAATATCTGCAATAGTTGGATTTTGCGCTGTACAGAATGATTGGTTTGCATTTCCTGTTGGAGGAAAAGTAACCTGAATATTAATAGTGACAGGAGTTCTTTCACTTTCACAGCCATTAATAGTTTGCGAAGCATAATAAGTTGTTTTGTCCTGAGCTACAGTTGTAGTGGGTACAAGTGTTCCTCCATTTAGGTTACTGTACCATTTTATATTTTGTCCGGTAATTTGGATATCGTTTACTGTTGCATTTTGCTGAACACAGAAGGTTTGTAAAGGATCTGCAGTTGGCAATGGCTGACCAGTAATTGTAACAGTTTGGTTTTGATGTGAAATATTTCCGTTTCCGTCGTTATAATCCCAGATTATAGTATAAGTTCCAGGCAATGCATACGATAACGGATTTGTGGTTGTTCCAACAATTGCTCCCGCACAAGCATCTGTTGCGGTTGGAATTGTAGTTATAATTGTATTGCAATCTCCGGTTATTGTTGGAAGAGTTGTTAAGTCTGGTATTGGTGCAATATTATCACCAATTACAACAGTAATTTTTTTTGTGTCATCGCAACCGCCTGTTCCTGTAATTAAACAGTTATATTCTCCGGAATTAGCTGTTGTTACATTCGTAATTATTGGATTTTGATCTGTTGAGGTAAAACCGTTCGGACCTGTCCATAAATATGTTGTACCGCCTGAAGCTTTAAGCTCTAATGTTTTGCCTATACAAACTGGTGAGTTGCTTTCGACTTTTGGATTTGATAAGCAATCTTGGAATTTAGCAATAAAAATAGATCCTCCTCCATTTGATGGATATTCAGTTCCAAGTGTGCCTAGATTGTTACTTCCGGTAGTTGTTCCGATAACATAAACAAAACTATCATCATAGAAAATATTTTTAATATAATCCTGATGACTGCCACCATAATATGTCCCCCAGACAAGTTTTCCTGTAGTATCGAATTTTGAAATAAAACCTTCATCAGACCCATTATTTATTTGTTGAAAGCTGTCAGATGTTGAAATATCTGTTTCACTTCTGGTATTCCCTGTAATATAAATGTTGCCATCAGTAGATATAAAACTACTTTCACAATTATCATTACCTTGTGCATTTTCAGACCCATAATAGGTTCCCCATTGTCTGATACCCTCTGAATTAAATTTAGCTAAAAAAGCATCAACACCATCTTTTTTTTGATTTTCTTTATGTGCACCAAATGTTGATATATTATTAAGACTATTTGTTGTTCCTGTGATATAAATATTATTAAGTGCGTCAGTACCAATACCAGTAATTCGGTCATAATAGTCCGGTACTGAAATAAAAAAAGATGCATCACCGCCATAATAAGTACACCATAATCTGTGACCTAGAGAGTTAAATTTAACTATAAAACCGTCCATATCATATATTTGGGTTTGATGAGCACCAGATGTAGCAATATTTGTTTGATCAGAATCTATTCTATACTGACCTGCAAAGATTAAGCTATTGTCTTTATCTACCGAAGAATATCTAAATATTCCTGGGAAATAACTCCCTGAGATTCTATTTCCTGATGGAGAGAATTTAGCAAAAAAGCCACAGCCATGAAAAGGATCATTATTGTTCGGTTGAAATGCATTTGAAGTAGCAATTCCATCTTCACTATGAGTTTCGCCTGCAATAATTAAATTTTCTTGATTATCCAGACTTAAAGTGTTAATGTAATCTCCTTCAATTCCCCCAAATAAGGTTCCCCATATTCGATAACCATCATTATTAAATTTTAGTACTAAACCATCTAAAGAAAAATCAGGATTAACATTTTTATATGCTCCAGGAGTCGTTAAATTATCCCCAGAGTTATAACCATAGTCGGAGCCACCAACGTAAATCTCGTTATTTGAATTAATTGCAATATCGTGAACTTTAGCAGAATTAATATATGTTCCCCAAACCCTAATGCCCTCAGGAGTTAATTTTGAAAGATAAGAGGCATCCCAAATCGAAATTTTTGTGTTTTGAAAGGAACCAGTTGTCGCGATATTTGTAGAGCTGGATGTCTCTCCGCTAATAATTACATTTCCTAGTTTATCACTCTTTATTTTTTGAGTTAAATCTCCACTATTTCCACCATAATAAGTTCCCCAAAGTCTAGTCGGCACCGGATCAATAATCAAAGTTTTATCAGAATCATGATTAGTTGCTTCAAAACCATAAACATTATTTTTGATTTTGCGATAGCCAACTTCAATTTCCTTTTTAGCCGTTCCATCTTCAATCCAACTCGCCGGAAGCGTTTCTTCCATTTTTCCAAAACGGACATTCATTTGGATTTTGTTATCAATCAAATCCGTTTCTGCACCATTAAATTTTAATTTAATATCTGATATTTTTCCTTTTGGATGAATGACGAAATTATATTCAACTGTTTTTTTAGGATCTTCGGGAATTGTAAAAACGACATCAATATTGGAATAAATATTTTTATAAGTAATCTGTTTATATTGGTGGACTCCAACAATTCCTTCAGGTTTGTTCGGAATATTGTAATAATTATCAAAATCTGCCGAAGCCTTATCTGTAATTAATTCAACTTTAGAATTTGAATTTACAAAGTCAATATCAATTCGGTGAAAAATATATTCTAAATTATATTCAGGTTTTTCATGATCTCTTTCCGGAATCTGATACGGAAGTGTTTTCGACGTTTGTGGTAACGGTCGCACAATCGGCGTTTTCTTTACTTCATAAACGTCATAAGAAAAACCATTTTTTCTTAACTGAACATTTAATCCGCCAGTATTCAATAAATATTTTACAGCATTATTTGGCTTGCCCTTCTGATCAATAATTTGCCCTTTATTCTCTTTAAAACCAATGGATTGATTTTTGTTTTGAGAAAATGTGTTATTGAAAAGTAATAAGAATAAAAATAGTAAAATTCGCTTCATGGGTCAGTTTTAATGCGGAACAAATGTAATTAAATATCTACAAAATAAAACCAAAAACTCATGTCCGCAACAACTAAAATCTTTTCCTTAAAAAGTCCCTAATATCCCGTATTTTTGCACAAAATATTTCCCTTTTGAAAACGAAACTTTTTGTAATAACGCCTCCATTTACCCAACTGAATACTCCGTATCCGGCAACTGCTTATATAAAAGGGTTTCTGAATACCAAAAATGTAGCATCGGTTCAGGCAGATTTGGGTATTGATGTGATTTTAGAATTGTTTTCTAAGAAAGGATTAATTGATTTGTTTCAGGTTTCAGAGTTTAAAGTTTCAGGTTCTGAAGTCTCCGATAATTCTAAACGTATTTTTGCCTTACAAGACGAATACATCAAAACCATTGATGCCGTTATTCAGTTTTTGCAGGGGAAAAATCCAACATTGGCTTTGCAGATTTGTCAGGAAGATTTTCTTCCCGAAGCATCTCGTTTTGCGCAACTGGAAGAACTTGATTGGGCTTTCGGGACAATGGGAACGCAGGACAAAGCCAAACATTTAGCGACTTTATATCTGGAAGATATTTCAGATTTTATTGTAGAATGTATTGATGAAAATTTTGGCTTCAGCCGATATGCCGAACGTTTAGGCCGAAGCGCCAATTCTTTTGACGAATTATATAACGCTCTGCAACTAGAACTTACTTATATCGATTCGATTTTAATCTCCTTATTAAAAACTAAAATCGAAGAAATACGACCAACCTTATTTTTAATTTCTGTTCCCTTTCCGGGAAATTTATACAGCGCCTTCAGATGCGCACAATGGGTAAAACAAAATTATCCGGAAATTAAAATTTTGATGGGAGGCGGTTTTCCAAATACCGAATTACGCTCGCTTTCAGACAAACGTGTTTTTGAGTTTTTTGATTATATCACTTTGGATGATGGAGAAGTGCCAATTGAAGAATTAATTTTCAATTTAGAAAATCCGGATTACAATGCATATAAAAGAACTTTTTTATTAGAAAATGAAGAAGTCGTTTACAAAAACAATTCCCTAAAACACGATTATAAACAAGCGTACGTAGGGACACCCGATTATTCAGATTTACCTTTGGATAAATATATTTCGGTTATCGAAATCGTAAATCCGATGCACCGAATGTGGAGCGACGGGCGATGGAACAAGCTCACAATGGCGCACGGCTGTTATTGGGGAAAATGTACTTTTTGTGATATTTCTTTAGATTATATAAAAGTATACGAACCCGTTGCGGCAAGTTTACTTTGTGACAGAATGGAAGATTTAATGCAGCAAACCGGGCAAAATGGTTTTCATTTTGTTGATGAAGCTGCACCGCCGGCTTTAATGCGTGCTTTAGCATTAGAAATCTTACGTAGAAAACTTGCCGTAACCTGGTGGACAAACATTCGTTTTGAAAAAAGTTTTTCTGCCGATTTATGTTTGTTATTAAAAGCTTCTGGATGTATCGCCGTTTCAGGAGGTTTAGAAGTGGCTTCAGACCGATTATTGAAATTAATTGATAAAGGGGTAACCGTAGAACAAGTCGCCAAAGTAACGAGAAATTTTACCGAAGCCGGAATTATGGTTCACGCATACTTAATGTACGGATATCCAACACAAACCATTCAGGAAACCGTTGACAGTCTCGAAATGGTACGACAGTTGTTTGAAGCGGGAATTCTACAGTCTGGATTTTGGCATCAGTTTGCGATGACGGCGCACAGTCCGGTTGGTTTGTATCCGGAAAAATTTGGCGTTACTAAGAAAACAGAAGCGATTGGAACTTTCGCTAACAACGATATTGATTATACAGATTCTACAGGAATCAACCACGATAAATTTAGTTTTGGATTAAAAAAATCGCTTTTCAATTTCATGCACGGAATCTGTTTTGATTACGAATTACAGGATTGGTTTGATTTTAAAATTCCGAAAACCAAAATAGATCCCGATTTTATTTTTAATGCCCTCGAAGAAGGAAATGATTTCAACACAAAACCAAATGCAAAAGTAGTTTGGTTAGGAGGAAAACCTTTTGCAGAATCTTTTGTAAAATCTAAAAAAGGAAGAAGCTGGGAAATGATGTCGTTAATCTTTCATCATAAAAAAGAAAGTTTTACAATTCAGACAAGTAAAAATGAAGGAGAATGGCTAGTAGAAATGCTGAAAAATATTAGCATTTCAAACAACAAGAATTATACTTTTCAGGAAATAAAAACAGATTTTGAAACTAACTTAGAAGATTTTGAATTGTTCTGGTATTCAAAACCTGTTAATACACTCCGTGAATTTGGTTTGTTGGTGTTATAATTAATTTTTTGTCACCCAATAATGAAAATCTCTTTCCAGATCATAAGCCATCTTACTAACACTTCTTCTAATCATAAAATATGGGATTCCTAGCATAACACACATATGAATCATAAGGAAAGGAAGGAAAAAAAGTGGTGTTGAAGACACTTCTCCTCCAAAAATAGAAACAATAATAAAAACAAGATAAAACAGAATTAAGAATCCAAAGAAAATAATCATTCTTTTCTTAAAAGCATTAATCTCAACTTCTATATTTAAATGTTCATTTTCTTCAACCAATTGACCGGTTACTTTGGCAAATGAATAACGTGTATCAAAAAACCTTTTTCTTTTTTTTAATTCAAAATTATTATTGTAGATGTTTCCTTTGTAATGATTTGTACTTGACTGAAAAACTTCAAAAGGTTCGTAACCTAAATTTGATTCATCAACATTCTCTCTGAATTTTTTGGTAAATTCTGTTTTTGAAATGTTTAATTTGAATTTTAAATCTTGTATTAATTTTAGTTTGTGTAAAAGATTAGTCATTTTTTGTATTTGGGTTTAGCCGCCAAATATAATATTTATAAAGGAATGGGATAATTTATAAGTTAGAAAAACCGAATCTTTTTAGGTCAGATTTAAACTAATATTCCACACATTCACCGTCATTCGGAACAACTGTTTTTGATAAAAGATTATTATCAATTAAAGCCTGTTTTAATGTCTCTCTTTTTGTCGGACAATGGTTTAAAGCTTCAAGATGGTTGGCAAAAACTTTTCCCGGTGCGAGTTTTGTAAATTTCAGAATATCATCCATTCTCATTAATAATGGCTGTCCAAAATCTAATCTTGCGGTTCCGCAGGCAACAGTGGCAATATCCGGTTTAAGTTCTGTTAAGACCTTTTCAACATCGTTTGTCAAAATAGTATCAGAGCTTATGTAAACCGATTTTTCACCTGCAAGTTCTATAAAAAATCCCATTACATTTCCCATCAATTTGGTAACAAAACCATAACCGTGAAGAGCAGGAATTCCAGTAATTTTTCCGTCAAGAAAATCCTGAGGCTGCCAGTAATCCAGAGTTTGTGAAACGGTTAAACCTCTTTGCGTAAGCGCTTTTTCATCTTTTACACTACAGATAACCGGAATTGATTTTCTTTTCAAAAAAACTTCGCCGGCTTTATCAATATGATCCGGATGCAAATGTGTGATCAGACAATGTGTGACTTTGCTCAAAATATCCCTGCTGTTTTTAGGAAGTGCCGTCAGCGGATTTCTTTTGGGTTTATAACGAAAAATAGTAAAAGGCGGAATAGTTTTCCTTTTTCCCAACATCGGATCAATTAAAATGACATGCTTTTCTGTTTCAATAACTAAAGTAGCATTACGTAAATGATGCAGTTTCATATCTTAAAATTTAATATTAAAAATACGATTTTTTTAAAATAATCTGACTGCAAATTACATTATAAAACGAAAACCAATTCCGTGAAGATTCTCAATAGCAATTCCTTTTTCGTTTGCTAAAATTTTGCGCAGCCGCGAAATAAAAACATCCAGGCTTCTTCCCATAAAATAATCATCATCTCCCCAAAGCGAGTTTAAGATTTGCTGTCTTTTCAGGACCAGGTTTTTATTATCAAGAAATAATTTCAGAAGTTCAGCTTCCCGTTGCGTAAGGCCGACTTTTTCGTTATCATTATAAAGAATAAAATTTTTGGTATCAAACTGATATTTCCCAATTTCATAAATAGACTTTTTGTCTACACCATTTTTTTGGGAACGTTTCAGGAATATTTCAATTTTTAATAATAACTCTTCAATACTAAAAGGCTTTACGAGATAATCGTCTGCGCCGAGACGCAAACCTTTTATACGGTCTTCTTTTAAAGTTTTAGCCGAAAGAAAAATAATAGGCACATCAAGATCAATTTTTCTTATTTCTTCAGCCAGTTCAAAACCATCCATTTTAGGCATCATGATATCCAAAATACAAATGTCGAATTCTTCATTTTTAAAAACTTCCAAACTCGTTTTTCCGTTCATGCAATGAACCACTTCATAGTTATTCTGTTCCAGATTATCTTTGGTCAGGAAAGCTAATGTTTCATCGTCTTCGGCGTATAGAATTTTAAAGTTTTTCATTTTTATATGGAATTGTCAGCGTTATTGTAATGCCTTTTTCTAGATTATTTGTGGCGTTTATTTTCCAATAATGTAAGTTACAAATTTCTTTAACATAAAACAAACCGAGACCAAAACCGTTTACTTCGTTACTCTTCTCATTTTGAACACGATAAAATTTGTCAAAAATAGAAGAGATTTTTTTTCGCGGAATTCCTATTCCGTTATCGACAAATTCCAGTTTCAAAGATTGATTTTCTTTCAAAATCCGAATCAGAATTTCAGGTTTTTCATTGCAATATTTTACAGCATTGTCCAACAAATTATAAATCAAATTGGTAAAATGAAAAACATCAGCTTCAATCAGATAATCTTCAGAATTATTTTCGATTTTGATAACAGCATCCGGATATTTTAATTGAATATTCGTAATCGTCTCTTCGATAACAGGAATAATTAAAACCTGTTCTGCTTTTAATTCTAAAGGTACATAATCTGATTTGGCGATACTTAAAATTTTCTCAATATGATTGTTAAGTTTATGGCTTTGTTTGATAATAATATCGGTATAAGTATGCAGTTTTTTATCTTCCTTAATCGGATTTTGCTCAATCAGATATTTTGAAGCAATCAGAATTGACGATAAAGGCGTTTTAAATTCGTGCGTCATATTATTGATGAAATCACGTTGCAATTCTGAATATTTTTTCTGCTGCAAAAGCGTAAAAATCGAATAGACGTAAATCAATAAAATAAGAATCAAAACGGTAGAAAGTATAAACCAAAAACGCATCGAACTAAACAAATAAGTGGTTTCGTTTGGAAAACGAACTGCAAAATAATAAACCAGATTTTTGTGTTTAGGAAAATAAATACTCTTCTTACATTCTGCTTTTTTCTTCGAAAGCGAAATATAATCCCCATAAATCATTTCATCGCTTTGGCAATTATACATGGCATACTCAAAGTCGGTTGTAATGTTCATTTTTTTGAATTCCGTTTTCAGATAAAATTCTAAGATTTCGGGTTCAAATTCATTATCGACATTTACGATATAATAATCGTTGGCAATTTTCTGCACCGGATTTTGAGCAGGAAGTTCGTGACTCGTGCCTTCGTATAATTTTTTGGCAACTTCCAATAATGCAATATGTGCTTTCTGGCTCAGCTTTTTTTGTTCGAGCGTAAAAGCCTCTTTTGTCCAAAGCAATTGTGCCACCAAAATACTGATAATGGCAACTAATCCGAGAAGGATAATACTATTGAGTTTATTTATTTTCAAGAAAAACAGGATTTATAAAGTGTAATATTAATCAAAAAATAAATCAAAAATAACGCTTAACAAGTCGTTAACAAACATTTGAAACCGCTTAACAGCCAATTCATTTCATCTAAAGTAGTTTTGTAATGTAAAATTTAACCATTAACCATTTAAATAATAAAACTATGAAAATTATCAAAATTTCGATGTTGGCTTTAGCCTTAGGATTAATGTCTTTCTCAGCAATTGCTCCGGTACAATCTTTAGTTTCAAATCCAAAAACAGAAACTGCAGCTTCTACAATTGTATGGAAAGCAGAAACAATTGATGTTGGCGAAATTCCACAAGGAACTCCAAAAGCAATTGTATACGAATTTAAAAATACAGGAAAAACAGCTGTAGTAATTACAAACGTACAGGGATCTTGCGGTTGTACAGCTACAGATTATACAAAAGAACCAATTTTGCCAGGAAAATCAGCAAAAGTAACAGCAACATATAATGCTGCAAACAAAGGAGCTTTTACAAAAACAGTTACTGTAACCACAAACGCAGAATCTACACCAAAAATCCTTACTCTAAAAGGAACGGTGATCTAACATATAAGGTTGATTATAAAGGGAAAAACTCCGGGCATATAATGTGTCCGGAGTTTTTTTATGTTTAAAGTTTTTTAGATGTAAAATGTTATTTAGATAAAACATCAATACATTTATAGAAACGTTTCGTGTAATGTTCTGTGTCTAAATCGGTAATAGTAACACTATTTACTTTTCCCGAAGAAGCATGAATGAATTTTGAATGCATTCCGTTGGCTTCGCAAATAATACCCAGATGACCAACAATTGTGCGGTCTTTATACCCATAAAAAACCAAAATATCTCCAACCTTAAAATCTTCAGGATCCAATGCAACGCCCAGATCTTTATAACTATTGGAACTTCGTGGCAAAGTCACATTAAAATTCTTAAAAACATAACTTACAAATCCGGAACAATCAAATCCTTTTTTTGGATCATTTCCTGCATATACATATGGAGTTCCCAGATATTTTTTAGCGTAAGCAATAATAGAATCACGCTCAACTGAAGATTTTGTTTTTTCAGTTTTGGTTATAACAGGATCTTCTTTCTGGGTAAAAGAAATACAAGAGCAAAAAATAATTGCAGAAAATGCTATATAAAGGGCTGATCTCATTTTAAAATTGTTTGTTTTATAAAGATAATGTTCTGATTTTCGAAATCCAAGGAATTTCTTGCTTTCTATAATTACAAACGGTAAAAACAAAGTATTATTTTTTGGTGTTTTTTTATTGCTTTTTGATGTTTTAGTATCCTTTTAAACACTTTATTTCGGGTATATTTGTGAATCACATTTATATTTTAACAAATAAAGTATGTTTCTCAAAAAAATACTCTTTTTAATTATGTTTTTGTCGATTTCGATTGTTTCGACTTCGCAGAACAAAACCAATACATTTCTTTATAAAGGCCGGATTGATAAAATTCAGGATAATATTCTTTTGATTGGAAGCGCGTCGTCTGTTTCATTTAATTTTACCGGAAATCAATGTTCGATTTCATTGCAAAGTATTGATGATGCCTGGCAACATCACAATTATGTGTCATTGGTTTTGGATGGAAAATATATCAGAAATCTAAAAGTAGAAAAAGGTGATGCACAATCTTTTCCGATAAAAATAACATCTAATAAAAAAGAACATAATCTTACTATTTATAAAACTACAGAAGCACAAAGCGGTAATATTTTGTTTGCAGGAACAACGGCAAAACTAACGTCAATCAGTTCCAAAAAGAAAAAGAAAATAGAGTTTATCGGAGATTCGATCACATGTGGCGCAGCCAGCGATGGATCTGATGTTCCTTGTGATAAAGGCGAATATTTTGATCATCATAACAGTTATTATGCTTACGGACCAACACTCTCAAGAGCAATTGACGCTGATTATTTATTGAGTTCGGTTTCCGGAATCGGAATTTATCGAAACTGGAACGACGAAAATAAAGAAGAAGGTATTATGCCTGATTTATACGGAAATTTATATTTGACAAAAGACAATTCTAAACCTAAATATGATTTTGCTTTTCAACCAGATATTATAAGTATAGCGCTTGGAACCAATGATTTTTCTGGCGGCGACGGAAAAAAAGAACGTCTGCCTTTTAATCCTGAAAAATATGTTTCGAATTATATCAATTTCATAAAGATGTTGTACGAACATAATCCGAATGTACAGATCGTAATTACAAACAGTCCGATGGTTGGAGGTGAAAGAGGAGTAGTTTTTGAAGAATGTCTTAATAAAGTTAAAAACGCTTTCGCGGATGATAAAGCCCATAAACCAATTCTGATTTTCAAATTTAAACCAATGACACCAAAAGGTTGTCTGGGGCATCCTGATGTTGATGATCAAAAAGTGATGGCAGATCAATATGGTCCATTTTTAAAAAAGCTGCTAAATGAAAAATAATATATTTAAGTTTGCTTTCTTTCTGATGATTTCCACTACTATGATGGCAAACGTTTCCCTTCCGAATATTTATGGTGATAATATGGTTTTGCAACGCAACTCTGAAGTGAAAATTTGGGGTTGGGCAAATCCAAAAGAAGAAATCAAATTGGTTTCGGGCTGGAACAATCAGGAATATAAAACCGTTGCCAATAATCAGGCGAAATGGGAATTAGTTATTAAAACTCCTGAAGCCGGCGGCCCTTTTACGATTTCTATAAAAGGGTATAACGAGGTAGTTTTAAAAAATATCCTGATTGGCGAAGTCTGGCTTTGTACCGGACAATCTAATATGGAAATGTCTGCAAGCTGGGGAATTGACAATGGAGAAGAAGAAGCTAAAAATGCCACAAATTCAAACATTCGTTTTTTCACCGTTCCAAAATTAACTGCAACAACGCCACAAAATAATTTATTAGGAAACTGGACAGAATCGACTCCGGAAACGATGAAAAATTTCAGTGCGATTGGATATTTCTTCGCGAAACGTTTAAGAGAAGATTTAAAAAATGTGCCAATCGGATTAATTTCGTCCAATTGGGGCGGAACTCCAGCCGAAATCTGGATGCCGGAAGAAGTTGTAAATAACGATCCAGTTTTATTAGAAAATGCCAAAAAACTAAACGAGCAGGAATACGGACCAAGACAACCCGGACGTGCGTACAATGCCATGATTTACCCAATTGTAGGTTTCAAAATTGCGGGAACGCTTTGGTATCAGGGCGAATCGAATGTTGGTTCTTTAGTTTATGATAAAACTCTTGGCGCGCTAATTACTTCGTGGAGAAAAGAATGGAAAGATGAATTTCCTTTTTACTACGTACAAATTGCACCGTATAAAACAGGAAGTAATAATTTTTCTAACGTAACGGTTAGAGATTCTCAAAGAAAACTGCTCAAAGAAATCAATAATACCGGAATGGTCGTAATCAGCGATGTTTCTGATACGATTGATATTCATCCAAAAAATAAAAAGTCAGTCGGAATTCGTTTGGCGAATCTGGCTTTGACAAATACTTATAAAACCAATTCTAATTTGGTAAACGGCCCGCTTTTTAAAGACTTTAAAACGGATAAAAACAAAGGCATTGTTTCTTTTGATTATGCTGAAGGTTTGCACTTTAAAAACAAAACATCAAATCAGTTTGAACTGGCCGGAGCAGACGGAATTTTCTATCCAGCCGAAGCTTCGATAAAAAATAATCAAGTGATTTTGACGAGTAAAAAGGTATTTAACCCTGTAAAAGTTAGGTTTGCTTGGGGAAATACAATACAATCGGATTTGTTTAATAGAGCGAATTTACCGGCTTCTTGTTTTACGAGCGAATTTTAAAATTTTAGATTTTAGATTTTTTGCATTAGCGTATAGTTTGTCATTTCGAGGAACGAGAAATCGCACTAGAAATTCCACAACAATAATCGACAAACTTTGTGGTTACGAGTGCGATTTCTCGTTCCTCGAAATGACAAGATTCTGGAAATGAAATTTGTAGTTAAAACCTGAAATTTCTCGTTTACTGTGAATTGCGTGAGGGATAGAAGTGAAAAGCCCGCAGCCTGACGAAGGAAGAGCGAGGACTTGTAACGGATAGCCCGACCCGTAGGGACACGCCCAAAATATTAAACTCAGAATCTTAGCAAATCAGAACGTTAGAAGCTTAAAAAAAACTAACCATGAAAAACAAAAAAATATTAACCATTGGGGTTTTTGCCCTTTTTACTGTTGGAAATATGAATGCACAGAAAAAGCCGTATTTGGATAAAAATAAAACTATTGAACAACGTATAGATTTACTTTTACCGTTGATGACGCTGGAGGAAAAAGTAGGACAGATGAATCAATACAACGGTTTTTGGGATGTTACGGGACCGGCACCAAAAGGTGGAACTGCCGAATTAAAATACGAACATTTACGAAAAGGTTTAGTTGGTTCGATGCTGACGGTTCGCGGTGTTAAAGAAGTTCGTGCCGTGCAGAAAATTGCGGTTGAAGAAACCCGTTTGGGAATTCCGTTGATTATTGGTTTTGACGTAATACACGGTTATAAAACGTTAAGCCCGATTCCGTTGGCGGAAGCGGCGAGTTGGGATTTGGAAGCGATAAAAAAATCCGCAGCGATTGCAGCAGATGAAGCTTCGGCTTCTGGAATTAACTGGACTTTTGGACCAAACGTTGACGTCGCAAATGACGCACGCTGGGGGCGTGTGATGGAAGGTGCAGGAGAAGATCCGTATTTGGGAAGTAAAATTGGTTATGCGAGAGTAAAAGGTTTTCAGGGAGAAACAATTGCTGATTTGGCGAAAGTAAATACTATTGCTGCTTGCGCGAAACACTTTGCTGCGTATGGTTATGTAGAAGCTGGACTGGAATATAATATTGTAGATATTAGCAATTCTAAATTGTACAATTCGGTTTTGCCACCGTTTGAAGCAACGGTTGAGGCCGGAGTTCGTACATTTATGAATTCATTTAATACTTTGAACGGTGTTCCGGCAACTGGAAATGCCTTTTTGCAAAGAGATATTTTAAAAGGAAAATGGAAATTTGAC
This sequence comes from Flavobacterium sp., assembly GCA_004296145.1. Classification (GTDB taxonomy): domain Bacteria; phylum Bacteroidota; class Bacteroidia; order Flavobacteriales; family Flavobacteriaceae; genus Flavobacterium. The sequence goes on along the minus strand of SEBM01000005.1, from coordinate 6,800 downwards.
GGATTTGTAATTTCTGATTACGCTTCGATTCGCGAAATGATTGCGCACGGTTACGCCAAAGATGAAGCGGATGCAACGGCAAAAGCGGTAATTGCAGGATCTGATATGGATATGGAATCGTATTTGTATGTGGCAAAATTGGTTGATTTAGTAAAATCAGGAAAAGTAAAAGAAGCTTTGGTTGACGATGCTATTAGAAGAATTTTACGTGTAAAATTTGAATTAGGTTTATTTGATGATCCGTACCGATATTGCGATGAAAAACGAGAAAAAGAAGTGGTTGGAAGTAAAGCCAATAATGACGGCGTTTTGGATATGGCAAAAAAGTCAATTGTGCTTTTAAAAAATGATAAAAATTTGCTTCCGCTAAAGAAATCCGGACAAAAAATTGCTTTGATTGGTGCTTTAGCAAATGATAAAAATAGTCCGTTGGGAAGCTGGAGAATTGCTGCGGATGATAATACTGCGGTTTCGGTTTTAGAAGGAATGCAACAATACAAAGACAATCAATTGGTTTTTGAAAAAGGTGCTGATTTACTAAAACAAAAAGCAACTTTCTTAACAGAAACGGTTTTCAACACCACAGACAAAAGTGGATTTGAGGCAGCAAAAACAGCCGCAAAAAACGCTGATGTTGTGGTAATGGTTTTAGGAGAATACGGTTTTCAAAGCGGTGAAGGAAGAAGTAGAACCGATTTGAATTTACCAGGTTTACAGCAAGAATTATTGGAAGAAATTTATAAAGTAAATCCGAATGTGGTTTTGGTCTTAAATAATGGCCGTCCGTTGAGTATACCGTGGGCTGCAGAAAATATTCCGGCAATTGTTGAAGCCTGGCAATTGGGAACGCAGACTGGAAATGCAGTGGCACAAGTTTTATACGGAGATTATAATCCGAGTGGAAAACTGCCAATATCGTTTCCAAGAAATGTAGGTCAGGTGCCAATTTATTATAATAAATACAGCACAGGAAGACCAATTGACAGCGATAAAAACGTTTTCTGGTCACATTATATGGATGTGGAGAAAACGCCACAATTTCCGTTTGGTTTTGGATTGAGCTATACCAAATTCGATTATAAAAACTTAAAATTGAATAAAACCGCTTTCGCTAAAGGAGAAAAAGTTCAGGTTTCTGTTGAGGTTACAAACTCTGGAAATTATGATGGAAAAGAGGTTGTGCAATTGTATATTCATGATGAATTTGCCAGCATCATTCGTCCAATAAAAGAATTGAAAGGTTTTGAATTGGTAAACCTGAAAAAGGGAGAAACGAAAAAAGTAACTTTTACTTTGACTGATAAGGAACTTGGTTTCTACAATAACGAAGGAAATTATTTAGTAGAACCGGGAACTTTCAAAATTATGGTTGGAGGAAGCTCTGATTCTGGTTTGTTGAGTGGTTTTGAAATAAAAGAATAGTTTTTTGCCACAAAGGCGCTAAGGCACAAAGTTTTTTTCGCCACGAATTCACGAATTAATTATTTAAAATTCGTGAATTCGTGGCGATTTCTTTTTGAATACAAAACCCGACAGGTTTTTAAAACCTGTTGGGTTTAAATTGGATAAGATTCTTTTACTCAGATTTTAGTAAATTTCCAAAATCATTAATTCGTCATTAGAAATAAACGACTCAATAATTTCTTTTTTTGAAATAAGAAGTTCAGCAATCTGCTTGGTATTCTTATTAAATGTTTTTAAGATTATTATTTTGGGTGGAGCTCCTTTTAAAAGTAATAATTTTTCAAAGTCATCGTCGTGAGTAAGAACAGTAAAATTATTTTGCCTAGCAAATTCCCAAATTTCAATATCTTTTGCAGGCTGATTTACTTTAATGTCTTTGGAATGAAAGCAATTTGGGAAATCACTTTCAACAAGTTTTATAATTCTCCAAGAAATATTAGCATCCAGAAGTAATTTCATTATGCGGCAATTATCTTAGTTATATTTTCGCGATTAGCTGCAAATGCTAAAGATGCAAGAATATGTTCTTTTTTTAATTCAGGAAAATCTTCAATAATTTCTTCAAAAGACATTCCTGTAGATAGCCAAGAAAGAATATCAGAAACGCAGATTCGTGTTCCTGTAATAATAGGTTTACCAAATCTGATATCAGGATCGATTGAAATTAAATTTTGCCAATTATTTTCCATGATTTTTTATTTTAAACAAAATTACAAAATTTAATGATAACATCAGTTTAGTTCAAACTTTGTGTCTTAGCGTCTTTGTGGCAAAAAACTATGCTTTTATCTGCAAAATCTGCGGGAGTTTTTTTTACCTTTAAAACCTATTAAAAAACTCCAACCATTAAATTAAAATAATGAAATACAACAGATGCGGCAGAAGCGGTTTATTACTGCCTGAAATTTCTTTAGGATTATGGCATAATTTCGGTTCAGTAGATAATTTTGAAAATGCAGAAAGCATTGCAAAAGAGGCTTTTGATAAAGGAATTACACACTTTGATTTAGCTAATAATTACGGACCGGTTCCTGGTTCTGCCGAAGAGAATTTTGGTAAAATATTATGGCACAATTTTCAGGGAAACTTACGTGATGAAATCGTAATTTCTACCAAAGCCGGCTATACCATGTGGGACGGACCTTATGGTGACTGGGGCTCCAGAAAATATTTGCTTTCAAGTTTAGATCAGAGTTTAAAGCGAATGAATATTGATTATGTAGATATTTTTTATTCGCACCGCCCGGATCCGGAAACGCCAATTGAAGAAACGATGATGGCTTTAGACCACGCTGTAAGAAGCGGAAAAGCGTTGTATGTCGGAATCAGTAATTATTCGGCAGAGCAAACCAGAGTTGCCGTTGATGTTTTAAAACAATTGGGAACGCCTTGTCTGATTCATCAGGCGAAATATTCGATGTTAGAACGCTGGGTAGAAAATGGTTTGCTGGATGTTTTGGAAGAAAAAGGAGTGGGCTGTATTGCGTTTTCGCCTTTGGCACAAGGACTTTTAACCGATAAATATTTAAAAGGAATTCCTGAAAATTCTCGTGCGCATAATCCAAACGGACATTTGAAAGAAGATGAGGTTACGGAAGAACGTATTCAGAAATTAATTCAGTTAAATGAAATTGCCCAAAATAGAAATCAATCTTTAGCTCAAATGGCTTTGGCCTGGCTTCAGAAAGACAAACGAATTACTTCGGTTTTGATTGGTGCAAGTTCTGTTAAACAATTGTGTAATAATATTGATTGTTTGGAAAATACCGATTTTAAGCATGATGAATTGAATGCGATTGAAGCAATCTTAAAATAATTTTATCATTCTCCCATGTTTAATCTTCTTAAAAATAAGTTTCCGATCGAAGATCATTTATGGGAGAATTATACCGCTTATTTTAATAAGCTCGAAGTGCCTTCAAAAACAATTCTTTTGAATGAAGGTGAAATTTCAGAACGCATTTTTTTTATAGAAAAAGGCTGTATTCGCTGCTGGTTCAATAAAGACGGAAAAGACCTTACTTTGCAGTTTTTTCTAGAAGGCGGTATGGTCGCTTCTATAGAAAGTTTTAGAAAGAAAATCTCAAGCCCGGTTACCATCGAAACAATTGAGCCATGTGTTTTATGGTACGTCGATAAAACAGATATGGATTTGATCCTAGAAGAATTAATTGAAATTCCAGAGTTAAGAAATAAATTTATAGATCTTGTTTTCGAGCGTACTTTTGATTACATGAAGCACTTTGTTTCTTTTATTAGAGATACACCAGAACAGCGTTATCAGAATCTATTAAAAGAAAATCCACAGATTATAAAGCGTATTCCGCAGCATTATATCGCTTCTTATCTCGGTGTTACTTCAGTCCATTTAAGCCGGATAAAAAATAAATTACTCAAATAAACAGAATTGTATTTGATAACAAATGTTATCGTTCAGCAGTTTTCCACATATTAATTTTGCTTCATAAAATTAAATATTATGAAAGCAGCAGTAATTTATAAAAGTGGAGAATTGCCACACTACACCGATTTTCCTGATCCAATAATCGAAAACGAAAATCAGCTTTTAATGTCAGTTAAAGCATCGGCAGTTAAAAATTTAGATAAAAATATAGCAAGCGGAAAGCATTATTCTGCCGAAAACAAAGAATCTGCAAAAGTGGTAGGCGGAGACGGCGTTGGTTTGCTGGAAGACGGAACCAGGGTTTATGCTTTAGGCGTAACCGGAATGATTGCCGAAAAAGCAATTATCGATAAAAATAAAATGGTAAAAGTTCCCGAAGGACTTGATGATTGTACTGCATCGGCATTGCCAAATGCAGTGGCGGGTTCTGCAATGGCACTTCGTTTTAGAGCAGATATTCAAAAAGGGGAAACGGTTTTAATAAACGGATCAACCGGAGTTACAGGAAAAATTGCCATTCAGCTTGCCAAACATTATGGAGCAGGAAGAATAATTATTACCGGAAGAAATGAGGAAACATTAAAGGAACTGCTGAAATTAGGTGCAGATGAATATGTTGTTTTAACTCAAACAGATGAAAATCTAATTGCAAAATTTAAAGAAATTCATACCAACACACCAATTGATATCATTATTGATTATCTGTGGGGACATTCTGCTGAATTGATTTTGAAATCTTTAAAAGGGAATGGCGGATTTACACACAAAACAAGATACGTTTCTGTGGGCTCTATGTCGGGAGACTACATTCAGTTATCAGCTGAAATTTTGCGAAGTGTTGATCTTAAATTGTCTGGTTCTGGTTTTGGAAGCTGGACAAAAGAAGAAATGAAAATATTGTTATTAGAAATTTTACCGGAAATGTTTGCATTGGCAGTTTCTAAAAAGTTAATTATAGAAACCGTTTCTCTCGATATAAAAGATATTGAAAAAGCTTGGGACATGAATATTTCTAACGGTCAAAGATTGGTTATTACAATTTAAATCTGAAACCCGACAGGTTTTTAAAACCTGTCGGGTTTGAAAACGTATAGAATACGATGTTTCTCTTATTTGATAATCATTGCTAACCCTCCACCATTTGCCAAATGATATTTTATTTTAGAATTTGAATCTACAGTAATAATTTCTCTCTTATAATCTACCGCTGCTTTATCAGCGTTTAAGCCGTCAGAAAAAATCTCCGCCTGGAATTTTTGGCCTTTTTCAAGAAAAGAAAAATCAATGATAATATCTCTGGAATCCCAGTTTGTGATGGCGCCTAAATACCAAGTATTTGCTTTTTTACGGGCAATTGAAACGAATTTTCCAACTTCGCCATCAAGCGCAACAGTTTCATCAAAAGTCGTTGGAACTTTAGCAATAAAATCGGTGCTTTCTTGTTCCTTCATGTACGCTGACGGACTGTCGGCCATCATTTGCAAAGGTGCTTCAAAAATCGTGTAAAGTGCTAATTGATGACATCTTGTTCCCTGACTCATCGGAGTTGAGTGACTTGGTCTAAATTCGCTCTTTGTAGCATTTCGCATCGCTCCCGGCGTATAATCCATTGGGCCTGCCATCATTCGGATAAATGGAATTGTACAATCGTATAAAGGAACATCATCATTTGGCGTCCATTTATTGTTTTCTAAACCTTTTACGCCTTCAAAATTTAAAATATTCGGAAAAGTTCGCTGAATTCCTGTTGGTTTGTACATGCCGTGAAAATCCAGAATTAATTTATAATTAGCTGCTTTTTGCGCAATATCATAAACCGAATTGACCATTTTAGCATCGTCACGATCTAAAAAATCGACTTTAAAACCTTTAATTCCTAAATCGGCATAATTTTTTAAAATTCCGTCTGTGTTTTTGGTCAAAGCCATCCACGAACTCCACAAAATAATGCCGACGTTTCGTTCTTTTCCATAAGCGATTAAAGCTTCCAAATCTACATTTGGATTGTGTTTCATAATGTCTTCTTCCAAACTCCAGCCTTCATCCAAAACCACATATTCGACTTTGTTTTTAGAAGCAAAATCAATGTAATATTTATATGTCTGTGTATTGATTCCGGCTTTAAAATCGATATTGTAAATGTTCCAATCGTTCCACCAGTCCCAAGCGACTTTTCCGGGTTTTATCCACGAAATGTCTTTTGTTTTTGAAGGTTCAGATAACTTTTGAACCATATCATTGTTGGCTAAATCAGCAACGTTTTCAGCAATAACAATTGCTCTCCACGGGAAAGTTCGAGTTCCTTTTGTTTTAACTAAATAATCACCTCTTTCGGTAATTAGTCGGTTTATATTATTGAATCCGCCATTTTTTTCCTGTAAAGGATATTTAGAAAAACGACTTTCAAAACCAGATTTAGAAGAATTATTGGTTACAAATAATCCCGGATAATCTTCGAGATTGGCTTCTAAGAAAACTGCTTTTTTATGATTTTTATAATCAATTAAAAACGGTAGAAATGCCAAAGTATCTTTTGAAAATTCGCTTATTTTTTTGTTTTCGTAATGTGCTTCAAAAGAAGAAATATAAGGATCTTTCAGATTTCTTAAATCTCGCACATAAGGCATTAAAGTATTGTAATCCTGATCGAAATTTAAAACGACTTCTTCAGATTTTACGGTAATGTCTTTTTTCTTTTTTGTAATAAAAAAGCGCTCTTAGTTCAGTTCGGTAGAACGTGGGTCTCCAAAACCCGATGTCGTAGGTTCAAATCCTACAGAGCGTGATTCATTAAGTGAAACAAGATATTATATCCCTCCCTCTATCGGGCGCATTCAATACCTTTCCTTTAAAGAACTAATACCATTACCATTATTCAAACATTCAAAGAACTCCATATTCATTCCTGCATTGTTGTGTATTAATACCAAGA
>SEBM01000867.1 GCA_004296145.1 Flavobacterium sp. | reverse complement strand
ACTCTCCTAGTTTAGAAAATGTGGCTTTCTATAAAACTTTCTTTTGGGATGGAAGAGCAAAAACCTTAGAAGAACAAGCAAATGGACCGCTTTCATCAGAAATAGAAATGCACCAAGACATGAAAGTTTTGCCTAAAAAGTTGCGTAAAATTAAAGGTTATCGCAAACTTTTTGCCAATGCTTTTGGCGATGAAAAAATTGATAATGACCGTGTACTAAAAAGTATCGCTGATTTTCAAAGAACATTAAATAGCGGCACATCTAACTTCGATAAATTCATTTCAGGAGATAAAAAAGCACTAACTGACCAGCAAATTGTAGGTTTAAATTTATTTAGAACAAAAGCGAGGTGCATGAATTGCCATTTCGGTCCATTATTTACAGATCAGGAATTTCATAACTTAGGATTGTCAAATTTTGGTGAAAAAAATCAAGATTTAGGCAGGTATTTAGCTACAAAAAAACCAGAAGATGTAGGTAAATTTAAAACTCCAGGCTTAAGAAATGTAATGAAAACTGGTCCATGGTTTCATAATGGCTCTGTAAATAGCATGGAAAGTTTAATGGGCTTGTACAACATGGGGATGCCTTTTCCGGCTTTTACATTGGCACAATTAGATGATCCATTATTACCAAAACACGATAAACTGCTAAGGGGAATTAGGTTGAGTAGCAGTGAAATTAATGCAATTATCACATTTCTTCATGCGCTTTCCTCACCAACTCCAAAAATTGTAATACCCAAACTACCCCAATAATTTTATTATATTTGCAAACTAAATACTCATCCCATCTAAATGAAAAAACGCATTCTGGTAATCGAACATAACAAAGATATTCTTGAACTTATTTCTTTGGTATTAGATGAAGCAGGTTACGAAGTCATATCCTCAAAAAATGATCAGAATATATTAGAGCAAGCCATTAGCTTACAGCCAGATGCGATATTATTAGATATTTTAAAGGTAACTGACGAAGGCACTGAGCTTTGCAGACAATTTAAAGATGTGAAAGAAACTTGCCACATTCCGGTAATTGTTTTATCCACTCATCCGCAAATACACAAAGTTAAGGATGTTTGTGCAGATGAAATTGTTGAGAAGCCATTTGATATTGATGCATTATTAGAAACTTTAGAAGAACAGCTTAATTCAGCAAACTAAATTTTTAAGTTTTGATCATTTTTATCAGGCGTAAGTTCTTTTTGATTTAATTCTTTCTCTAAATCCTTTCGGTCTTTTTTGTTTCTCTTAATTACAAAAACGATAAATAGCGCTATTGCTACTACCAAAATCGAAATTACAATTACATTAAATTCCATAAAGT
>SEBM01000245.1 GCA_004296145.1 Flavobacterium sp. | reverse complement strand
AATACATTGCGCAACCAAAAAGTTGCGTATATTTGCAACTAATTGATTGCGCAATAAAAATAATTAAAATGAAACGAGATATATTTCAGGCAATTGCCGACCCGACCCGCAGAGCCATTCTGGTATTGATTTCTACTACTGCACTGACCCCAAATGCAATTGCAGAAAAATTTGATACTACAAGGCAGGCCGTTTCCAAACACATTAAAATTTTGAATGAATGTGAGTTACTAGAAGAAAAAAAACTGGGCAGAGAAATCTATTATCAACTTAAGATTGACAAAATGAAAGAAATAGATAAATGGTTAGAACAATTTAAAGAAATCTGGGAAAACCGTTTCAGTCAACTGGATCAAGTATTAATGAATTTAAAAGCTAAAGAAAATGAAAAGTAATCTTTTAATGGATTTTACCGTAGACAAAGAAAATTCTACAGTTAATATTAAACGTGAATTTAATGCTTCTATCGATCATGTTTGGTCTGCATGGACAGAACCTGAAATTCTTGATCAGTGGTGGGCCCCTGCTCCGTTTAAGTCTAAAACAAAAAGCATGGAATTTAAGGAAGGCGGACGCAGACTATATGCGATGGTTGGCCCGGAAGGTGACGAACGCTGGGGTGCTTTTGACTTTACATCAATCACGCCGAAAACTAATTTTAAACAATCTTCTACTTTTTGCGATGCTGAAGGAAATCCAAATTCTGAATTTGGAAGTTCGTATTGGGATTTGACTTTCTCTGAAGAAGGTGATTCTACTTTTGTCGATATTGTTATTAAACGCGATAGTTTTGAAGAATTGGAAAAAATTGTTGCAATGGGATTCAAAGAAGGATTTACAAGTGCAATGGAAGGTTTGGATAAGATTTTTGAAGCTAGAAATTAGATTCTATTTATATAATTTAAAAACTAAAAAATATGAAAAATAATCTTTTAATGGATTTTACAGTAGATAAAGAGAACAGCACGGTTAATGTAAAACGCGAATTCAACGCACCAATTGCAAATGTTTGGTCTGCCTGGACAGAACCTGAAATCCTGGATCAATGGTGGGCGCCGGCACCGTGGAAATCAAAAACAAAAAGCATGGATTTTAAAGAAGGCGGACGACGACTTTATGCCATGATTGGCCCAGAAGGCGAAGAACATTGGGCAATTGCAGATTTTAAGTCGATTGCTCCAAAGACAAATTTTAAATATCTGGATGCTTTTTGCGATGCCGAAGGTAATTTGAATACTGATTTTCCACGTTCGGATTGGGATGTAACTTTTTCTGAAAAAGGCGATTCTACTTTTGTTGATATTACTATTAAACACAAAGATTTAGCCGATTTGGAAATGATTATTCAAATGGGCTTCAAAGAAGGATTTACAATTGCGATGGAAGGTCTGGATAAAATTTTTGAAGGAAAGAAATAGCAAATTATAAATAGTTTGTCTTTGTTGAACGGGAAATTTCCATAAAATATATTTGTGGAAATTTCCCTTTTTTATTACTCCTTAGAAATTAAAATAAACAATTCTGTCATTCAGATTCAGCCGATAATTCGTATTTTCGTTACACAAAAGCAATCTGATCCTTCAAAAATAAAATGAACAAAATCGTCACCCTTATCTTTTTAATTTCTTTTTCAACATTCACTTTTAGTCAAAAAAATAAAACCAAAACTTCTGACACAAGCAAACCTTTTGTTTTGGGTGTTATTGATGAAATTGAATCAAAAGAATTAAACGAAAAAAGAATCTTAAACATCTATTTACCTGAAGGTTACAATCCGGAAGAAGCAACAAAATATCCGGTGATTTATTTATTGGATGGTTCTGCTGATGAGGATTTTATCCATATTTCGGGGCTTGTACAGTTTAACAGTTTTGAATGGATCAATCAGGTTCCGAAATCTATTGTTGTTGGAATTGCAACGGTAGACCGTCGAAGAGATTTTACTTTTCCGACAACTATTGCAACAGATCAGAGTAAATTTCCAACTACAGGGCATTCTGATAAATTTATATCCTTTATAGAGAAAGAACTACAGCCTTTTATTGACAAAAAATTCAAAACTAATCAGTCAAAAACTATTATTGGCCAATCTTTGGGTGGTTTGTTAATCACTGAAATTTTGTTCAAAAAACCCTTTCTTTTTGATAAATATGTTATCGTAAGTCCAAGTTTATGGTGGAATAATGGATCAATTTTGAATTTGGATTCAGCGATTTTTAAAGATGATTTTGTACAAAAAACCGACATTTATATTGCCGTTGGAAAAGAGGGACTTACTCCGACAAAAATTCCGAGAGTTATGGAAGTCGACGCTAATTTATTATCCGAAAAAATAAAGGCTTCTAAAAGCAAAAATATAAAAGTATATTTTGATTATTTGCCATTAGAAAATCATGGTACTATTTTGCATTCTGCTGTTTCTAATTCTTTTCGATTTTTATATCCTTTACCTAACTAAAGTTTATTTTATAAAGGTATTTGCAAGTCTAACTATTTAAAACCATTAATTATGAACTCTAAATTAACTAAGCTCTTTTTACGCCTTGCTATTTCAGTTGGTTTTCTTTCTGCTGTTGCTGACCGATTCGGATTCTGGAGTAAAGAAAACTCTGCCTGGGGAAATTGGGAAAATTTTCTTGCTTACACAAAAGTTTTAAATCCGCTTGTTCCGGAAAGTCTGCTTTCGCCGGTTGCTATTCTTGCAACAGCACTCGAAATTATTTTTCCGTTGTTTCTTTTATTAGGTTTTAAGACAGAATTGTTTGCGAAATTGAGCGGTTATTTATTATTGCTTTTCGGTCTTTCAATGATTTTTTCTGTCGGCATAAAAGCACCGCTTGATTATTCGGTTTTTACGGCTTCGGCAGCTTGTTTTGCTTTAAGTTTAATTAAAGAAAAATATTTAGAAATGGATACTGTGATTTCTAAAAACTAAATATTCTAAAGCCTGCAAAAACAACATTTGCAGGCTTTACAAAAACATTTGTATCTTTGCAGAAGTAAAAACGAACATAATTTTATATGTGAAAAATAATTTCTTTCAGGAAAAATAGGTAGTAAATCCATTGTGGTTTGCTATAATTATTCATTTTCAAAAAAGAAATTATGCTTACTTTACAGAACATTTCATACCTACATACCAACAGGGACTTGCTGTTTGATCACATTACTTTTACAGCCAACAATCAGGAGAAAATTGCTTTAATTGGTAATAACGGCGTTGGAAAATCAACTTTGTTAAAAATTATTGCGGGCGAATTAAAACCTTCGGAAGGTGTACTTAAATCGGATTCGAAACCTTTTTACGTGCCACAGATTTTTGGGCAATTTAATCATCTCACTATTGCGCAGGCTTTGCAAATTGATAAAAAACTAAATTCCCTGAAAGAAATTCTCGACGGAAACGTAACCGAAGAAAATCTCAGCATTCTCAACGACGACTGGACAATTGAAGATCGCTGTCACGAAGCACTTCAATATTGGCAATTGCAGGATTTGGATTTGACACAAAAACTGGAGAATTTGAGTGGTGGTCAGAAAACAAAAATTTTCCTTGCCGGGATTTTAATTCATCAGCCTCAGCTTGTTTTACTCGACGAACCAAGTAATCATCTGGATCTTTCGGGAAGAAAATTATTATATGATTTTATAAAACAAACTTCGGCTACGTTGATTGTGGTAAGCCATGACAGAAAACTGCTAAATCTTCTGAATAAGGTTTATGAATTGACTAAAAATGGAATTATAATCTACGGTGGAAATTATGATTTTTATGCCGAGCAAAAAAAGATTGAAAATAATGCTTTAAGTCAGGACATTCAAAGTAAAGAAAAAGCTTTGCGTAAAGCGAAAGAAAAAGAGCGCGAAACTTTGGAACGCCAGAATAAACTGGATTCACGTGGCGAAAAGAAACAAAAGAAAGCCGGAGTTTCACGAATTATGATGAATACTTTGCGCAACAATGCTGAGAACAGTACTTCTAAAACAAAAAGTGTTCATGCTGAAAAGATTGGTGGAATCTCACAGGAATTACAAGAATTACGTTCTGGTTTGTCTGAAATTGATAAAATGAAATTTGGTTTTAATAATGCTGATTTACATAAAGGTAAAACGTTATTTACAGCGACAAATATCAATTATGGCTATCATGATAATCTGCTTTGGAAAGAAAATCTCAATTTTCAGATTTTAAGCGGAGAACGTATCGCTTTGAAAGGTGCTAACGGTTCCGGAAAAACAACATTAATTAAAATAATTACAGGAATTCTGCAACCTCTACGAGGAACGATTTACAAAACTGAATCAAAATCTGTGTATGTAGATCAGGATTATTCGTTGATTGATAATCAGCTTTCTGTCTATCAACAAGCAGAAAAATTTAATGTTTCGGGTTTACAGGAACATGATATCAGAATGAGATTGAATCGTTTTTTGTTTTCGCAAAATGATTTAGATAAATCTTGTTCTGCATTGAGTGGCGGAGAAAAAATGCGTTTGATGCTTTGCTGTTTAACCATCAATAATGAGTCGCCTGATCTTATTATTCTTGACGAGCCAACAAATAATCTGGATATTCAGAACATAGAAATCCTTACGGCTGCAATTAATGAATATCAGGGAACTTTGATTGTGATTTCGCATGATGAGTATTTTTTGGAACAGATAAATATCCAAAATACAATTCATTTAAGTTGATTCTAATTTTTAAACCTAGCGTTTTTTTTAACCGCAAAGAACGCTAGGTTCTTTTTAAAAATTTAATTGAACAAAAAGGTTCGCAAAGCGAAATCTAAAATCTAATATCAGAAATCTAAAATCCCCCCTATCCCAGCCAACCGTCGCGGTCTAAACTTCTGTATTGAATTGCTTCGGCTATATGTGACGAAATAATTTGCGGTGCGGCATCAAGATCGGCAATTGTTCTGGCAACTTTCAAAATCCTGTCGTAGGCTCTGGCAGAAAGATTTAATCTTTCCATTGCAGTCTTTAATAATTGTTTCGATTGTTCATCAAGTGCGCAAAATTCCCTGATTTGTTTGGTATTCATTTGGGCATTGTAATGAATATTCATTAATTCTTCAAAACGAATGGATTGCAATTCGCGTGCTGCCGTAACACGTTTTCTGATTTCGACACTGCTTTCGGCTTTTCTGTCGTCTGATAATTTTTCGAAAGGAACGGGAGTTACTTCAATATGAATATCGATTCGGTCTAATAAAGGTCCGGAAATTTTGCTCATATATCGTTGCATTTCGTGGGGTGAAGAAGTATTAGGCATACTCGGATCATTAAAAAATCCACTCGGACTAGGATTCATACTGGCCACTAACATAAATGATGATGGATACGTTACCGTAAATTTAGCACGCGAAATGGTTACTTCACGATCTTCCAGCGGTTGACGCATTACTTCTAGAACATCGCGTTTAAATTCAGGTAATTCGTCGAGAAACAAAACACCGTTGTGTGCCATTGATATTTCACCCGGTTGCGGGTAACTTCCCCCGCCAACCAAAGCAACATTAGAAATTGTATGATGCGGACTTCTAAAAGGTCTCTGATTCATCAAACCAACTTCTTTTAATTTTCCCGCAACACTATGAATTTTAGTTGTTTCCAATGCTTCGCGCAACGTCATTGGTGGTAAAATACTCGGTAATCTTTTAGCCAGCATTGTTTTTCCGGCTCCGGGCGGGCCAATTAAAATAATATTATGACCTCCGGCTGCGGCGATTTCCATACAGCGTTTTATACTTTCCTGTCCGCGTACATCGGAGAAATCAAATTCAGGAAAATCGAGTGTTTTATAAAATTCGGTTCTGGTATCAATAACAGTTGGTTCGAGAGTTCCTTTTCCTTCAAAAAAGTCAATTACCTGTTGCAGATTTTCAACTCCGTAAACATCCAGACCGGCAACAATTGCTGCTTCTTTTACATTTTGTTTCGGAAGAAAGAAACCTTTATAACCTTCTTCTTTGGCTTTTATCGCAATGGGCAAAGCTCCGTTTATCGATTGTAAACTCCCGTCAAGCGAAAGCTCTCCCATAATTATATATTGGTCAACTTCGGGTGCTTTTATCTGATCTGATGCTACTAAAATTCCGATTGTAAGTGGCAAATCATAAGCAGAACCTTCTTTTCGAAGATCGGCCGGCGCCATATTGATGGTTATTTTTTTTCCGGGAAACGAGAGATTGTTATTTTTTAAGGCAGCTGCAATTCGAAAACTACTTTCTTTAATGGCACTGTCTGGTAATCCAACTAAATGATAACCAATCCCTTTATCCATGTGCACTTCAATTGTGATTGTCGTTGCTTCTACTCCAAATACTGCGCTACCGTAAACTTTTACTAACATAAAATTATATTCATTAAAT
>SEBM01000244.1 GCA_004296145.1 Flavobacterium sp. | reverse complement strand
AAGAAGTGACACAAAAAAATAGTTTTGAACGAGATAAATTTTATCAAATTCCTCAAAGTCAGCATTTTTTACCAAGTCAAGCGAATTTTGTCTTTGTTAAAACTTCAAGAAGGAGATAGTAACACCTAAGGTTAAATGCTAGAATTGTTTATAATTGGCATAAAATTGAGTACGAAAAGAGGAAAAAATGCTGATTGAATACTTTCTATAAGTTATATTATAAAACCAATGGATTAGCCGTGAAATCTAAATTCTGTTGTAAAAATTGAATGTATTGATTGTTTAAAGACATACTCGATCAGGAAGTAACTTCTAAAATTCTTAAAGCTGTTATTTCTTGTTAGAATTCGAATTATTTTATTTCTGTTTTTTTTTAATTACAATTTTTTTTAAAACTAGAATAAAAAGGGAAAGGCTGCTTGTAATGAGCAGCCTTTCCTGTTATTATAGCTTAATAAAATAAATTCCAAAAATAAAAAATTCCAAATTCCAATGTCTAATGCAGTTTGGAATTTGGAATTTTTATTTTTGGAATTTTAAACTTTAGTCCTCTTTTACAAGATAAATTCCATCTTCTTTAATTTCGATGAGTTTTTCTTTATACAAAGCTCCAATTGCCTTTTTAAAAGTCTTTTTACTCATTTTAAGAACTGTTTTAATATCTTCAGGGTGAGAATTGTCATTTAAACGTAAAAAGCCGCGATTGGCTCTTAATTCATCTAATATTTTCTCTGCATTTGGCTCAATACTCTCATATCCTTGTATTTGCAAAGCCACATCAATCTTATTATCAGGGCGAATGTTTTTTATGTATCCGCGCATTCTGTCGCCGGTTCTTATCGCATCATCGTATACTTCATCTTTATACAACAAACCTTTATGCTGTTCATTGATGATAACATTGATACCGATTTCTGTAATATGAGAAACGATCAAATCTACTTCTTCGCCTTTTTCTACCGTCAGGTTTTCATTGCTCAAAAACTGATTTGTTTTACTTGAAGCCACCAGACGATTTGTTTTTTCATCTTTATAAAGGTAAACCAGATAGCGTTTTCCTTTTTCCATCGGGCGTGCCTGTTCTTTAAACGGAACCAGGATATCTTTTTCCATTCCCCAATCCATAAAAGCGCCAACCTGATTGATATAATTTACTCTTAATAAAGCAAATTCATTTAATAATATATAAGGTTCAAGGGTTGTGGCAACCGGACGTTGTTCGTGATCCAGGTAAACGAAGACAATTAATTCTTCTCCTATTTCAAATTCGTTTGGTACGTATTTATTTGGTAATAATATGTCGTGAATTCCTTCAGGGTCTTTTTCAGGATTTCCTAAAAACAAACCAACTTTGGTATCACGCAATATAGTAAGCGCATTGTATTTTCCTATTTCAATCATTTTGTAAGTTTCTAAGTTGATAAGCAACTAAGTTTCTAAGCCGCAAATGTACGAAGTTTGAAAATGGTAAACCTTAAAAATGTTTTATAAAAAAACGCCCTTGATTGAGGACGTTTAATATTCTTTGAAAATCTTTATTTATAAACACTTTCTTTTTTAAAGTGAAGTGTCAGAAGGTAATATACAACCGCTCTGTATTTATTCTTGTTTGATTTTCCGTATTTTTCTAATACAGCATCAATTCCTTCGTCTAAAGCCGGACTGTCAGTTAAACCCAGTTTTTTAATCAGAAAATTATTTTTTACCGTTTCCAGTTCAGATTTATCTGATCCTGCAACTGTAGAGGCGTCCTGATTATAGATTGATGGCCCGCACCCGATAGTTACTTTTGTCAGTAAATCCATATTTGGAGTCACTCCGCATTTATCTTTTAAGTCTGCAGCATACTTTTGAATTAACTCTTCTCTTGTGCTCATAAAAATTTAATTATTGGTTAGTATTCTATTTTGAATAAACCAAAATTAAATAATACAATCAAAAAAATATAATTTTTAACACTATTTAACTTACAATTAAATTAATTCTTTAAAGTATTGTTTTAAGACAACATCATTTTCTAAAGTTGGAGTAAATATTTCTAAAATTCCGGGAGAATCATTCTCATTAAGCAATGCTTTTATATTTTCATCTAAAGAAGTAACATCAGAAGCTGTAAAATAATTTAGTTTATACATTTTAGCCAGATGTTCTGCTGTAAGTTGATGTGAAGTTTCAAAATATGTATTAAAAACAGGTTTTTCTTCGTGACCAGGCAAAATTCTAAAGATCCCTCCTCCTCCATTATTAATCAAAATAATTTTGAAGTTTTTCGGAATATAAGAATTCCATAAAGCATTGCTGTCGTACAAAAAGCTAATATCGCCGGTTATAAAAACGTTTTGTTTTCCGCTACCTACCGCTGCTCCAATGGCCGTCGAAGTACTTCCGTCTATTCCACTCGTTCCTCTATTACAAAAAACTTCTATAGAATCATCTATATCAATTAATTGAGCATAACGAATCGCCGAACTGTTGCTAATCTGAAGCTGGCAGTTTTTTGGAAGCGCTTCGATTATTTTTTCAAAAACTTTAAAATCTGAAAACGGAATTTTCTTTAGATATTCCTGTCTTTTGATATTTCTTGAATTGTAAATTTTATCAATTTTAGAGAAATATTTACTCTGAGTAAATGTTGTTTTTTGGAGAAGATCTTTAAAAAAATCATTTGGTTCCATTACAAAATGTTTACTTAAAGCATTAAATGTATCATAAGCACGTAATGTATCTATATGCCAGTGATGTACGGGTTTGTATTTTCGTAAAAAAGCTTTGATACGTTTTGATACAATCATACCTCCAAACGTGATTAAAACTTCTGGTTCTAATTCTTTAAAATCACAATCGTCAAATGGCGTAATCAAAGTATCAATACTATTGATAAAACTCGGATTGTGCAGATTAGAAGTTGTTTCTGTGAGTACAACAATTGAAGGGTCATTGGCAAAGTTTTCTAAAATATCGTTATCAACAGAATTGACTTCGTTTATTCCTCCAATAAGAATTAATTTTCTCTTTGATGAATTCCAAACAGAAACAATTTCTTCACTGTTTTCAATAATTTTTGTTGGAATTATTTCTTCAGGATTTGTAATTTTTGGTTCAACAGAAAGTTCAGAAAAGGTTTCATATAATGGTTCTTCAAATGGCGCATTAATATGAACAGGGCCTTTTTTCAGAATTGCTGTTTCGATTGCTTTGTTGATTTTTAAATCATTTTCAACAGAAGCTTCTTCGGTTAAATTGGCATTAAAAACCGAATGATTTTCATAAACATTTTGCTGGCGAATGGTTTGTCCGTCGCCAATATCGATCTTATTTTGTGGACGGTCTGCCGAAATAACAATTAACGCAATCTGGCTGTAAAATGCTTCGGCTACAGCCGGATAATAATTTAATAAGGCAGATCCTGAAGTACAAACCACTGCGGTTGGCTGCTTGGTTTGCTGGGCAATTCCTAATGCAAAAAAAGCCGCACAACGCTCGTCGGCAATACTGTAACATTTAAAATTAGGATTTTGTGCAAAACCAATAGTTAAAGGTGCGTTTCGTGATCCGGGAGAAATTATGATATTGGTGATTCCTTTTGCTAAACAAATTTCGATAATGCTTTGTGCAAGCGGTATTTTGGGGTAAATCATTCTGATAAAATATTATTTTTAAGAGAAAATTGCAAAACTTTCTATCTTACAAAGTTACAAACTTCTGAGCGCATTTTAACTCATAAATGGCGATATATTGCCTCAAATTTTAGAAAAAGGCAATATATTTGTAAAACCTAATTTTTGAATAAAATAAAGTCTTCATGCGGTTTATCTATTTGTTTTTCCTTTTCGTTACTTTTCAAACTGTAAATTCGCAAAACCAATTTGTTCCGGATGACATCCCTTATAAAACGGGTCTGGAAACTGCCAAAAAAGAAAACAAACCTCTTTTTGTAATGTTATATGCCGATTGGTGCCCGCATTGCAATCAGATGAAAAAAGAAGTTTTTAGTGATGCTGCAGTAATGGATTTCCTGAAGAAGAATTATGTATGTGTCTGGAAAAATATTGAAAAAGAAGAAGGAAAAGCACTCAAAGAAAAATACAATACAAAATCACTCCCTACTTTTTTATTTTTAAATACCAATGAAACGCTTCTATACGCTTTAAAAGGTGAAATGAAGAAAGATGAGTTTGTTTCTGAAGCCCATTTTGCATTAAATCCAAAAATGCAATTGCCTTATTTAGAAAAAGAATTTATGGCAGATCCTGGCAATTCAACAAAGTTTTTTGCTTATTTAAATACTTTAAAAAAAGGAAAAGACAGAACCGATTTATCACCCGCAACACATATTTATCTTAATACTCAATCTGACGATCAATTAATTAGCGAAACCAATTGGCGCGTTATTGCCAATGGAGTTACGGATATTAATTCGAGAGAATTTCAATTTGTTTTAAAACATCAGAAAGATTTTGCTGCGGTAGCTTCTCAAAATCGGGTTGACCGAAAAGTGGAAAGTATCGTAAATGAATTATTGAGACCTTTAGTTGATAATTTAGATACTGTAAACTATTATAAACAAAGAGAAGTTGCTAAATCTATCCGTCTGCAAAAAACGGATTCACTGGTTTTTAAGTTTGATCTGACGATGGCGGAAAGAACAGAAAAATGGCAATTTTATAAAAAAACAACACTCGAAAATACGGAGAAATTGGTTTGGAACGATGCCAGTTTCTTAAAAGACATTGGTCAAACTTACCTGAAACATATTACAGATACAGAAGCTTTGAAAAAATCTATTTTCTGGGTAAAACATTCTTTAGAATTAAATAATTCTTATGATGGAAATTTGCTTACGGCAAAACTTTATAACAAAATAAAAGATAAAAAGTCGGCATTGAAATATGCAAAAGACGCAAAAGTTATTTGTACTCAAATGACCTGGAGTACCAAAGATGTTGATCTTTTATTAGCTGAATTAGGCTCGAAATAGTAAAAACAATAAAATGGACGTAAAATTAAGACCCGCCACTACAAATGATTTACAGAAAATATTAGAAATTGTGAATCATTCGATTTTGCATACAACTGCCAATTATAGCTATGATATTCAAACGCTTGAAGTGCAAACAAAATGGTTTGAAGATAAAAAAGCTAAAAACTTACCTATTGTAGTTGCCGATTTAGACGGAGAAGTTGTTGGTTTTGGAAGCTACGGGCAATTCCGCGAAAAGATTGGTTATCAATATACAATTGAGCATTCTGTTTATGTTGTAGACAATGTAATAGGAAAAGGCATTGGTTCTAAATTACTTACCGAATTGATTCGTCTGGCAAAAGAACAAGGATATCACGTTATGATTGGTGCAATTGACGCCGATAATGCCGGAAGTATTGCTTTTCACGAAAGATTTGGTTTTGTGTCTACAGGAACGATCCGTGAAGTTGGATATAAATTTGATCATTGGCTGGATTTGGTTTTTATGCAGTTGATATTGAAATAATTTTATATTTCTATTCCCGTGTAATTTATACTTTTGTGTCATTTCGACGAAGGAGAAATCACATAAAGTTTTTCAAGTATTGTGGTTACGAGTGTGATTTCTCCTTCGTCGAAATGACAAAAAATAAGATTAACTAAACAATATAAAAAATCCACAAACCTGATATTCAGATTTGTGGATTTTCGGTTAAAAAATGGTTGGTTAATTAACTTTTTATCCAATTGATAACTTCTGGTTCAGTAACTAAAGTTTTAGGTTTAATTACTTTTACCAATTCTCCTTTTTCGTTGATTAAATATTTTTGAAAATTCCATTCAACTTCAGAATCCTGTAAACCGTTTTTAGATTTTTGTGTCAGGAATTTGTATACTTCACACATATCATCGCCTTTTACAGAAACTTTGTCCATCATCGGGAAAGTTACTCCGTAATTTTGCTGACAAAAAGCACCAATTTCTTCGTTAGTTCCAGGTTCCTGAGAAGCAAAATTATTTGCAGGGAAACCAACAATTACAAAACCTTTGTCTTTATATTCTTTGTAAACAGCCTCAAGATCTTTGTATTGTGGTGTTAATCCGCATTTTGATGCTGTATTTACAATCAGTATTTTTTTGCCTTTCAAAGAAGCAAAATCAAAAGGATTTCCAGATAAATCTTCTACCTTATATTGGTAAATAGTTTCTTTTGCCATAACCTTGTCCGTTTTAGGAGTTTTTGTTTTATTGGTCTGCGCCTGATTTTGGGAAGCCTAACGTTAATCAGACGTTAGGCTTCTCCCCATACAAACAAATCAAACCATGAAATTTGAACCTTACAAGCAATTACTGCTTTTGAACATTAGGGAGTTCCGGGTGTAAAATATTTTAGCACTTTCCGGACTCGTTTTAGTATTTTATATTAACCTCGGTAAACCGAATTAAATTTTATTCTTTTTAAACTGATTTTAGTTTTTAATAAAATCAGACGCCTTCGGGATATAATCTTTTCTTTCTAACCTTTTCAATTTCATAGTGCTTATAGTTGGTAACTTATCAATTACTTGATTGAAACCTGTAATTGGCGCCTGATTTTTCAGAAGTTCAACAGTTAACCGCTTAGCCATAAGTGAACTGTTCGTCTTCTCTTATATTTTAATTTATTTTTTTCTTCCTAATTATAGTTGATGTCCCGGTTATAGTGAAAACTTTATTTTCTGATAATTTACCTCCAAATGATTTCCAAAAACTGGTGTTTACAATAACTAAGATTCTTTTCTGGCGGTATAATCGTCAATAAATTTTCGGTTTGGAAGTCCAAAGACATCAACTACTTAAATTTTATCAACCTGATTG
This sequence comes from Flavobacterium sp., assembly GCA_004296145.1. Taxonomy (GTDB): domain Bacteria; phylum Bacteroidota; class Bacteroidia; order Flavobacteriales; family Flavobacteriaceae; genus Flavobacterium. The sequence goes on along the minus strand of SEBM01000244.1, from coordinate 226 downwards.
TAATTAAATGAACATACTAAATCAACAAATCTCAATTTCTTATGCTTTTATTGGACAAAGGCAGAAATTTGGTGTCAAATCGGAAGATCCACGAGTTACATATCCTTTTATCCCTACCAATATTTTCTGCCAGTTTTGATACAAAACCGATAAATTTAAATTTTTCATAATTGATTATTTTTGAATGTTTGGGCTATTTTAAATCAAAAACTATAAAGTTTTAAAT
>SEBM01000866.1 GCA_004296145.1 Flavobacterium sp. | reverse complement strand
CAAAAATGGTAACAATAAGAGAACGAAATTTAAAGGATGGCAGAATAAGCTTGATGTTAGATGTTTATGTTCAAGGTGAAAGAGATTGTAAATCTTTAAAGATTTATCTTTTACCAGATAAAGGTAATGCGACTATCAAAGCTCAGAATAAAGAAAAAAGACGTAAGGCGGAGATTATTAGAATTAAGAAAGAAAACGAATTAATTGATATTAGCTATGGCCTTCCTACTTTAAAGAATGCAAGTCTTGGCTTTCTAACGTATTTCAAAACAATTAAAGAAACGAAAAGAGGTAGTTTAGGGAATTATAACAATTGGGATAGTGCTTATAAAATCTTATGTCTTTACTATAAAGATAAGGATATTAAGTTGATTAACTTAACGCCACAAGATTTAGCTGATATAAGAGAGTATTTCTTAAATACATATAAAACTAAAGCAAATAAAAAACTTTCACAAAATGCATCATCATCTTATTTCAATAAAATAAGGATATGTTTGAAACAAGCCTTTGATGATGGAATAACAAAAAGCCCAATTGTCAATAGAATAAAAGCAATTAAACCTGGAGAAACCAAAAGAGAGTTTTTAATTGAGGAGGAAATCGAAATAGTTAGAACAACTGATTGTGAAACTCCTGTAATTAAAAGTGCATTTATGTTTGGTGTGTATACTGGCCGTAGATTTTCAGATTTACTTAAGTTAAGATGGAAAGATATTAAACATTCAGAAGACTTAGGCTATTTTCTAGATTATCAACAAGAAAAAACAGGAGCCCATGAAATTCATTATATAGGTACAGATGCCATTTCATTTCTTGATGAAGATGATGATGAAAATGCTCGTGTTTTTAAAGGCTTAAAATATAGTGCTTGGACAAATCTCAAGCTAAGGGAATGGATGCTAAAAGCAGGAATAACAAAAAAAATAACATTTCACTCTGCTAGGCATACTTATGCTACATATTTACTAACTAAAGGCGTTGAATATGCAATTTTAAGCAAAATGTTAGGTCATAAAGACTTAAAAACTACTCAGATTTACACGAAAATTATTGATTCAAAGCGAATAGAAGCTGCTAAAGTTTTTGATAAAAAAGAGATTTATAAGTCTTGATTTTGTGCAAGATTTTCCGATTTTTTGCAAAAGTATATTTAAAAAAGCGCATGAAAAAATTTAAAAATAAGTTTTTTCATGCGCTTTTTTGTTGGCAACTTTGATCGTTGGCCAACAAAGAAACACTTAAAAACGTAAATAAAAAATCGCAAAATGTATTTAAACAACAAACAAAAGAATGGAAAATTTTATATCCATCAAAGGTCTTTCGGAC